>JAFAUE010000278.1 GCA_019243475.1 Acidobacteriota bacterium
TTCAGGCCTGCTACGGCCTGCTCAAGTTCCTCGGGCGAGATGTTCTTGTCGATTCTGTCAATAAGCTTGACAAGGCCCTCCGCTGAAGTGGGTACGCTCCGGTCGACAATCGGGAAAGATACAAATTCAAGACCTGCATGGCGAGCCTGCTGCGCCTCTAACCTGAGTTCTAATTCGTTTTCTTCGACGGGCGTCAGCAGGGATACGATAACGTCAATTCCAGCCTGTCGCCATGCCGACATCTCATCGCTAAGCCAATCGCTGCCGCGCGGGCGCGAGGCAACGGCTAACTTTCCCGGGGACATGCCATCCAGCCAATAAAGTTTTGTCATAGCCTATGCGGCGAGTTCTTCACACAATCTCTCTCGGCAGGAGATTGATGTCAACCTTTCGCCGAAGCAAAATCATGAGGCGATGATGACCATCCATAACGGTTCCGTCGGTTCTGGTCTTGAGCGAATCGCGCTTTCCCGGAAGCAGTGAATCGAGCAGTCCTCAGTGGACAGTGAGTCGAGTTGCGCTAGTTTCAGAGGAATCAGCGCGCTCTCAAGATGTAAGAACTTCAGTCGAGGTTGGTCGGTCAAAAACGTAGAAGTCTGCGCTGCTAATTCTCGCTGCAGAGGCGGAAGTACCCCTGTCGCTTGTAGCTATCCCAGAATCCTCAGGAAGCGGTTCGGGCTACTCTGGAATCCTGGAAACACGTCAGCCAGATCGCGATTTCCCAGGTGGCGATAGACCATCTCCCCGAGCACCTGGCGAAAGTCTGTAGTCAACGCGAGATCGCGGCCCTGCCACAGCTGAGACTGCTCGAGGCCCGGCCAGCGGCCGTAAACGCGGCCTCCTTTCACAGGACCGCCAACCACGAACATGACATTGGCGTGACCGTGATCGGTTCCGCCGGTTCCGTTTTGGCGCGCAGTGCGGCCGAACTCCGACATCGAAACCAGGACGGTGTTCTCCGCGAGGTCTCCCAAATCGGTCCAGAATGCTGCGATCGACTGCGAGAACTCGCGCAGCAGGTTGGCAAGCTGGCCCTGGGTGTTGCCTTCATTCACGTGGTGGTCCCATCCTCCGATGTCGGCGAATGCGACTTCGACCCCCAAGTCGGCCTTAAGCAGCTGCGCCACCTGCCGCAGGCTGTCGCCAAAGCGGCCACGTGGATAATTTGCGCCCGGAGCAGGGGTGTAGCGCGCGGGATCGGCGGCCTTCAGCATCTTCACCGCCTCGAAGGTCTCCTGGCCGGTGCCATGCAGCACGCTGTCCACCGATTGCGCATACATGGCTTCAAACGTGTTGCTGATAGGAGCAGCGTTGGGATTGCGCCCCCCTACGCCAAAGTCGTTAATGTTGCTTATCGCCACCGCGGGAAACTTGCCGGCCAGCGTACGAGGCATCGCCGTGCTCAGCGCAACGGCGCTGAATGGAGAGTGCTGCTGCGTCGCTCCGAGAGTTTGCATAGCGCGATTCAGCCAGCCATCTTCGGTGGACTTCACACCGGGGGTACCCGATTCCATGAAGTCCTGAGCGTCAAAATGGGAACGGCTCTCGTCCGGCGACCCGGCAGCGTGAATGATGGCGAGATGTCCCTGGTCCCACAGCGGCTTGAACGCCTCCATCGAAGGATGCAGGCCGAAGAATCCGTCGAGATCGATGGCCGAGAGCTGCCCGCTTGACGGACGCGGGATGGCGATTGTCGGACGCATTTGGTAGTACGCCTGCTCGCCATGGGGCACAACGATGTTCAGGCCGTCGGCTGCGCCGCGCTGAAACAGCACTACGAGCCGCTTCTTTCCCGTTATGGGAGCAGTCGAGCCGTACACTGCGCGTGTAAGGAAGCTGGGTATCGCCGCAGTGCCGACCATCGCCATTGCGCCGCCCTTCAAAAAAGCTCGTCTCGTGATTGCCATATCTACTCCTACTTATCGAACCCGTCCGCTCGCGACGGAGTTGTCCGTTTATCTGCGTTGAAAGTCGGGAGAACCCAGCAGCAGGCCTGCGATCAAGCGCAGGTTCGTGCCACTTGCTGCAGGAACATTATTTCGCGTCGCAGCTTGCGGATCGTTTAATTGCGCCAAAATTGTGTTGTGAGTCTGCCTGGAAACGTCGCCGTCCAGCAGTACAGATTCGAAATTCGCCAGTGCCCCGGTAGCGTCGGCCGGCGTTTCGCTGCTCGCCACGATGGTTGACGGATCCCACTGAATGCCCGGCAGCTTGCCCGATGCCAGCGCCAAGCCAAAGTTCATGCGGTTGAGCAGCGCCGCCGAATTTACCCAGGCATCGGACTTCATGGAGTAGCCGTTGGGCGTCTGCATACCGTACAGCGGCATGCCCAGCTTTTGTAGTTGCTGGATCAGGGGCTGCGCGCGCTCCACGTCGGCGCCCGATGCTCGAATCGCGGAGACGACGAAATCGAACGGCGTTTTCACCTTGGCACGATATGTGTCCGGGGCCCAAAACTCCGGAGAATGGAACATCGTGCGCAGAACCTCGCTGATGTCTCCGTCGCTGTCTTGGAAAGTCTTCGCCATGCTCTGGACCAGCGACTCAGGCGGATTATCGGAAACGAAACGAACGGCCAGCTTGCGCGAGATGAACTGCGCGGTTGCCGGGTTGTGAGCAAGCATGTCGAGGGCCTTCATGCCTTCGCTCTCGCCATCCTCTTTGAAGTCTTTGCCAAGGACGTGTTTCTTCCCGGGCTCATGAGCGCGCTCGTTGAACCTGAATTCGCCGCCCTGCTGCGGTCTGTCGATACTCCATCCGGTAAGGACCTTGGCCAGCTCGGTGACGTCTTTCTGCGTGTAGTTGCCCACGCCCAGCGTGTGCAGCTCCATTACTTCGCGCGCATAGTTTTCATTCAGGCCGCTGGGTCGCTTGGCTTTCTGCTGCGGATTCTGTTGCGCCTGTTGACGCGGCGGCTCGTACACGATCGTGCCGAACGGCCCGCGACGGAAGCGTCCTGGACGCTGCGGGCGTCCACCATTCTTGGCCACATCGGAATTCGGTCCGATGCTCTGCCAGTTATCAAGGTAAAACAGCATTGCAGGACTCTTGGCGGTTGCTACCAGCAGGTCTTTGAACTTCCCGAGAGCGCGCGGACGGATCACATCCCGCTCGTACGAAGTCAGGAAGTAATGCTCCGGCTGACCTTTGTTGATGAATACGTTGAAGTGATTCATCCAGAAGTCGGTCATTACCTCTTCGAGTTGGCGTTCGCTATAGATGGAGCGCAGCAGTTTTGCCTGCATGAGCTCGCCTTGGACGACGAGCTGCGGATTTACCAGCGCGAGCAGCGTCTCCTTCTGCTGCGGCGTGAAGCCGTCCACAAGTTGCTCACGCTCCTGCGGATTGAGCGACTGCGCCGTTGCCCGCATGTCGTCGGGACTCATCTTCATCAAATCTCTAAAGCGCTGGTCAGGCGGCTCGTTCATTAGCCCGTCGGCATTGAGCGAAGCGTACATCCGGTCTTCCGCCTGGCGCGCGCTGCGCCTGGGTTTGCCATCGCTGGTGGTATCGTTTTGGGAAATGGCCTGGTTGTCAGCGGCTTCCTGTTTGACGGCCTGCTTCTGGCGTTCGCGGTCGAGCGCCGCCTGATAGATCGCTTTTTCCTGCGGATCGCGCGGAATGGATGCCCGGCCGTTTTCCACCATCTTGATCAATTGCGGCGGCGGGAAGTCCTTCACTAGTTCCGTGGTGCTCATGTTCAGCGTTCGGAACGGTGAGAGCCTGGCTGCCAGCGCGCCGTCATCGATCTTGTCCGGATGGAGCTGCTGCTCGAACCACTTATCCACGCCCATGGCTTCGACCTTTTGAACGTCTCCCGGCCGTGGACCAAAAGTGAATCGGTTGAGCACGTGGATGGCCCGCTTCTGCTCGTCCAGTTGCATGGCCGCATTGTTGGCTTGATTTTTCGAATGCTTCTTTTTCTTGTCGGAAGCGACCAGAGCAACGGCAGAAAGCAGGGTCAGTACCAGCAGGAGGGAAGCGGTCAGCCTCAGATTACGACGCATAGGAGGTGTCTCTCGCTGAAAATACAACAGTTGTCACTATCGGTTAAACACATTCCGGGACAAAAGTTGCCTGAGAGTAACGGTTTAGAAGTGTTGTCTTAGTTCCGAGAAACCGCCTATTTTCAGCAGCTTCTGGCCAGGTTTCTGGGGAACGCATAGCTCTTCATGCTCCAGGATCCAGGTCATATCGTGCGGTATGAACACGGCGTTGAGCCCGGCTTCGAGCGCGGGATTTACATCGGAGCGGGGGCTATTGCCGACCATCCAGGTGACATCGGGATCAAGGCCGTACTTTTCCGCGACCTGATGGTATGCGGAAGTGTTTTTCTCGGCTACGACTTCGACCGCGGCGAAGTATTCGGCCAAGCCTGAGCGCTCGACCTTCGACATCTGCTCCGTGGGATTCCCCTTGGTCATGAGGATCAAGTGATGGGTCTTACTGCTCAGGTATTCGAGCGTCTCCGGCACTTCGCGAATGATCTCAACCGGATGGTCGGCGATTCTGAGGGCGAAACGCCGAATCCTTTCCCGCCGCTCGTCGCTCAGCGGCTCGACGCTGAGGCACTCAAAGGTCCTGCAGAGCGCATTGCCGAAGCTGTGGATGCCGTAACCATGCGTCTTGATCGACTCGCGTTCTACCTGGTTGAGCCGCTCGCGTACCTGCTCCGGCGTGAATTCGTGATGGTTGAGAAAGGAGATGAAATCCGCGATCGAGCGCTCAAAATAGATGTTGTTCTCCCAGAGCGTGTCATCGGCATCGATGAGCAGCGTCTGCGACGTTCCGTTCTGGGAC
>JAFAUE010000281.1 GCA_019243475.1 Acidobacteriota bacterium
CCCATCCAGCGTTCTGCCACCGGCAGATCGCTCGTGTAGGGCGACAGGCGCACGGTTCCCTTTTTAGGAATCTCTTCAAAAAACTGCACCAGGGCTTCTTTTCGCTCTTTTAACGATCTATCTGTCTGGACGTGCCCGCCGTTATCCACCAGCAGATCGAAACAAAGAAACGTGACAGGCGTCTCCTTCGAAAGCTTGCGGATCCGGCTCTCGGCGGGATGAATCCGCTGAAGCAGAGCATTGAAATCAAGATGCCCGCCGCTGAGGATCACGATTTCTCCATCGAGCACGAATTGTTTTGGCGGCAAACCTTGGAGTGCCTCAACCAATTCGGGAAAATACCGTCCCAGCGGCTGGCCGGCTTTGGATTGAATGAGCACTTCACCATCTTTGCGGAAAGCCAGACCGCGAAATCCGTCCCACTTTGGCTCGTAGATCCAATCATTTCCTTCCGGCAGCCGCGCCGCGTTGCGCGCCTCCATGGGAGGAAATGGCGGTTGAATGGGCAATTGAATCGGGGGAAAGGGCTGCTGAAGTTCCTCGGCGGGAACGGCTCCAGTGAGAGGATCAGGTGCTTCGATCTTGGTTTTTCGCGGCATAGTTTGACTGATGCAGATTATCTTTAGCCGGTTCTGCGCGCTCGGGAAATTCTGTCGTAAAGAAAAACCAGCAGCACGGCCGTTATAAACGCGACAACTGCCGAGGAAGCGATCATCAGCAGAAGAACTCGAAAGTCGATCCCGCCTGTGGAGGGGATCCGGAGCGCGAGCACAATCATATTCACCAGGAATAGCAGGATGAATGCAGCCCAGACGCGCCGATTTAAGCGCAAGATCATATCGTCACCGATTGCGTCATTCTACTGCGGCCAATGTAGATTCACCTTTCCCAGTAAGCGAAACGCGAGTAAGATCATGCCTCTCCCCAAAGGCCCTGCTCACGATTGATCGGCGGAGGTGGTCTGCATGGCAGCCGCGCAATCTCCTGGCCCACGTATTGCCGCGCCTCGCCTCACCGTTGCACTGGCACTGGTCGCCGTGTGTACGGCAACGTTGGTGACGTTGTTTGAGCTTGCGAAGCAGTTTCTTTTTCCACACATCAGTATCTGGCACTCACACGAGCTGACCATCAGCTTTACCACCCTCCTGGCGGTCGTCGCCGCTTTTGTACTCGGCTCAAGGCTGATGCATTTAAACGAGGTGCTGCAAGCACTTGTCGAGCGTCGCAATGACCATATCGCGCGTTTGCAGGAGACGCAGGCTCATAATGCCGCAATTCTGCGTTCCTCGATCGACTGCATCATTTCGATGGACGAACACGGCAGAATCACTGAATTTAATCCTGCGGCGGAGAAGCTCTTTGGCCACAAACGCGACAACATTTTGGGAAAGATGATTGCCGAGACCATCGTTCCAGCGTCATTGCGAGCGGCTCATTCTCAAGGATTGCAGCGATATCTGCTAACCGGCGAATCGCGTTTGTTAGGCCGGCGCTATGAAACAGTCGGCCTGCGCGCGGATGGTGTTGAGTTTCCTTTAGAGCTGGGTATTGTTCGAGTGGAATTGCCGGGGCCGCCCACCTTCACCGCCTTCCTGCGCGATTTGAGCGAGCAAAAACAGCTCGAGCAACAACTCATACGGGCGCAAAAAATGGAGTCCATCGGCAGGCTTGCAGGCGGTATCGCCCACGACTTCAACAACCTGTTGACGATCGTCATGGGTTACACGAGTCGACTCCATGAGTATGCCGGAACAGACGAGAAGATTGCGCACGAGATTAACGGAATCCGTCGCGCCACGGACCGCGCCGCTACGTTGACCCGCCAGCTGCTTGCATTCAGCCGCCAGCAAGTGCTGCAGCCTGTAGTGCTGAACGTGAACCAGATTGTCGAAGATATTCGCGGTATGTTGACCCGCATTATCCCGGAGCGCGTTGAGATTGTCGCTCACGTCGATCCCGAATTGGGATCAGTGAGTGCCGACAAAGGCCAGCTTGAGCAGGTGATCGTAAATCTTGCAGTAAACGCTCGCGACGCCATGCCCAATGGCGGAAGACTTACGCTCGAAACCGCTAACGTGTATCTCGATGACATTTACAGCCGCGCGCATGTGACCGTCACTCCCGGCGAGTACGTGATGCTGGCCGTTAGCGATACCGGAACGGGAATGGATTCGGCTACGCAGGAACATATCTTCGAACCTTTCTTTACTACGAAAGAAGTCGGTAAAGGCACTGGCCTAGGACTCTCCAGCGTGTATGGAATCGTGAAGCAAAGCGGCGGACACATCTGGGTCTACAGCGAACCCGGACAGGGAACCATTTTCAAGATCTACCTCCCGCGCGTGAACGCTCCTGCGCAATCTGTGACAAAAAGATGGCCTCTTGCCGGCAAGCAGAAAGGGACTGAGACCATACTGCTGGTGGAAGACAATCGAGAACTGCGCCAGCTGGTAGAATCAGCGCTCACCACGCAGGGTTATCGGGTGTTGTCAGGCGAAAATCCACGGGAGGCGGAACGGTTGGCTTCCGGCCATTCCGGAGACATCGCCTTGCTGCTTACCGACGTAGTCATGCCGGAGATGAGCGGGCTGGAACTCGCCGAGCGCCTGCAAGCCGCGAGAAAGCAGATGAAAGTCATCTACATGTCCGGCTACTCGGACAGCATGGTCATGCGCGGCAACGGGGACGTGAAGTTTCTACAAAAACCATTTGCGCCGGCGGTGCTTACCGCCAAGGTGCGCGAAGTGCTCGACGGCCTAGATGGGCGCGCTGAAGGCAAGTCAGCCTGAGGAAGAGTTGTAGCTTCTGAGCTGCACAGCTCGCAATAATTTCTTGCGACGATTACACCCTGAGAACGATGACTCGTCCCGACTAGGGACTTAGACCGCTATGGGTTCATGCGGCCTGGCTTCTTCGACATCTGCTTTGTGCCGGCTGCTGCCTCCCCGCCGTTGCTGTAGTGTGCGCAAGGTGATGTAGAGCACAGGTATGAACAACAGATTGAGGGTAGTTGCCGCCAGCATTCCTCCGAAGACGGTGGTTCCCACCGATTGGCGGCCATTCTTTCCAGCCCCCGTGGCCAGTACCAGAGGCAGGACGCCCAAAATGAAGGCGAACGACGTCATCAGAATCGGACGCAGGCGGATTCGTGCGGCTTCAATCGCAGCCTCTGTAATCGAGAGCCCGCGCTCGCGCAGCTGCTCGGCGAACTCCACGATCAAAATGGCGTTCTTGCTGGAGAGACCAATGAGCATGACCAGCCCGACCTGACAATATATGTCGTTGATTAAACCGCGCATCGATTGCGCGAGAACTGCCCCGAGAACGGCCATCGGTACCGCTAAGATGACGATAAAGGGAAGCGACCAGCTCTCGTATTGCGCGGCCAGGGTGAGATACACGACCAGCAGTCCGAGAGCGAAGAGCATTACAACCTGGCTGCCCGATTCAATCTCTTCGAGCGACAAGCCCGTCCAAGCGAAGGTATAGCCTTGAGGCAAGAGTTTCTTCGACAGATCATCCATCTTCTGAATGGCTTGCCCTGAGCTCTGTCCGCGGGCTGCGGAGCCATCGATTTCGACTGAGCGGAAAAGATTGTAGTGAGTGATGACTGGCGGAGTCGTGGTCTGCTCGATTTTTACAATATCTTCCAGCGGCACCATGCTGCCGCGGTCCGAGCGGACATAGAACTGACGCATGTCCTGCGGCGACATGCGGTACTGTTTGTCGGCCTGCACATAGACGCGGTACGCGCGGTTGTTGAAATCGAAATCGTTGATGTATGCCGAGGCCATGTAGACCTGCAGCGTTTGCGTAATCTGCGTCAGAGAAACGCCGAGGCTCTTGGCCTTTTCGCGGTCGATGCTCACGAGGAACTGTGGATCGGTAGCGCTGTAACTTGTGAATAAACCCGCAAGACCGCTATTCGGTTGGCTGCCCGCGCCGATGAGCTTGTAAGCCACCTGTCCGAGCTGCTCCGGCGTGTGACCGCCCTGGTCCTGCAGGATGTACTGGAAGCCGCCGAAGTTCCCCAATCCGTTCACCGGAGGAGGGGCAAATGGAACGACAATCGCGCCCGAAATGGCAAAAAGCGGTCCCCGCAAGCGCGCAATCACCGCGTCTGCAGCGTGTTCGTCACCTTTGCGCTGTTCGAGCGGCGCGAAAGTACCGAACACCATGGCACGGTTAGGCGCCGCGCCCGCAAAGCTGAAGCCGGAGACCGCAAACGTGCCGACGATTTCCTTCTGCTTCATCATCTGCACTTCCACCTGCTTGGCGATGTTTTCCGTGTATTCGATGGAAGCGCCCGGAGGACACTGCACCAATACCATGAAATATCCCTGATCTTCCTGGGGAACGAACCCGCGGGGCACACGCTGGTAGTACCAGTAAGTGAATGCAAGCCCGGCGAGAAACACCAGCACGACTAACCAGCGAAGCGGGACAAGATGCTTCAGCGTATCGCGGTAGCCGTTCGTTGCCTTGTGGACGCCGCGATTGAACAAACCAAAAAGTCCGCGGTCCGACTCGCCCGTATGTTGCCCAAGCATGAGCGCCGAAAGAGCGGGCGTGAGCGTCAGTGCATTAAATGCTGAGATTGAGACGGAGAACGCAATCGTCAACGCGAATTGCCGGAACATGATTCCGGTAGTTCCGGGAAAGAACGCCACAGGGACAAAGACCGAAACGAGTACCAGCGACGTTGCCACCACTGCGCCCGCGACCTCGCTCATCGCCACGGAAGCGGCATTGTGCGGCTCGGTGATGCCTTCGGATATATGTCGTTGCACGTTCTCGATCACAACGATGGCGTCATCCACCACAAGTCCCGTTGCCAGGGTGATGCCGAAAAGCGTCAGCGTATTGATGGAGAAACCCAACGCCTTCACGAAGATGAAGGTTCCGACCAGAGAGACTGGAATCGTCACCGCCGGAATCACCGTCGAACGCCAGTCCTGCAGGAAGAGAAAGATCACTACGATCACAAGGATGATCGCCTCGCCCAAAGTGGTAATCACGTCTTTGATCGAGTCCGCGACCACATTCGTGGTGTCGAACGCCACCTCATACTTCAATCCAGGCGGAAAACTCTTGGAGAGCCGGGCGAGTTCGGCAATGGCATTGCGATCTACTTCGATGGCGTTCGCATTCGAGAGCTGGGTGACACCCACACCCACGGATGGATGTCCGTTGAACCGCAGACCGGAATCATAGTTCTCGGCGCCTAGCTCAGCATGTCCAACATCTTTGAGCCGCACAACCGTGCCATCCGTGGCCGTCTTGAGAATGATGTTGTCGAATTCGGCGGGCTCGGTGAGTCGTCCAACCGCGCGAACGCTGATTTCGAATTGCTGACTTGCGGGTGCGGGCGCTTGTCCCACAGCCCCGGCCGCCACCTGCACGTTCTGCTCGCTCAGGGCACTCACTACGTCATTCGCCGTAAGCTGGCGCGTCGCCATCCTGACTGGATCGAGCCACAGACGCATGGCGTACTTGCGCTCGCCAAAGATGAGCACGTCGCCCACGCCTTTAATTCGCTTCAGAGCATCGCGAACGTAGAGATCGAGGTAGTTGCTGATGAAGAGGCTGTCGTAGCGATCTCCTTCGGCATAAAACCCAGCGCCAAAAACGAAATTATTCGTAGCTTTCAATACGCTTAGGCCAGTGGTCTTTACTTCGTTCGGCATGCGGCCAAGGGCCTGGTTTACGCGGTTCTGCACGTCCACGGCCGCAAGATCGACATCGCGGTTCAGATCGAAGACCACGCTGATTCCGCTGCTGCCATCGTTGCCGCTGGTCGAAGTCATGTACTTCATGCCCTCGACGCCGTTGATCGCCTGCTCCAGCGGCGTAGTAACGGAAGTCTCGACTACCTGGGCGCTCGCGCCGTTATAGAACGCACCTACCTGCACCGTTGGCGGTGCGAGGTTGGGAAACTGCGCGATCGGCAGCGTAGGAATGGAGACAGCTCCGCCCAGAATGATGAGCAGCGCGCACACCGTGGCGAAAATCGGGCGCTTAATGAAGAAATCAACAAACATAAGAACAATTCGTGGTTGTGCGATTTTGTGATTTTGCGATTGACATCTACCGTCGATAAAGCGATCTTCAAATCACCAACTCACCAACCCACCAACCCACCAACCCACCAACCCACCAACCTTAGCTTCCTTGCGGCTGCGCTTTGACTGGCATGCCTTCGGCCAGCATTTGCGTATCCGAGACGATCAGTTTGTCTCCTGCGTTTAGGCCGGACGTGACGACGTAGTTATTCCCGTCCATCGGCCCCACCTGAATTTGTTTTTGGTGCGCTACGCTTTTTCCTCCGCTCTCGTCGGCGACATACACAAAGAATTGTCCGCCGATTCGTGAAACGGCGAGCACGGGAATCTCAATTCCAGGATGCGTCCCCCAGATCACTCGTGCGTGCACTACTTCAGACGTGCGCAGCAGTCCATTGTCATTTGGCACGGTGGCTTTGGCGAGAATGGTTTGCGTTTGGTTATCGACCTGAGGGGAAATGAAGGTGAGTTTACCCTGGGCGATTTCCTTGCCCTGGTCGTCGAGAATTTGCACCTCTTTCCCCATTTTCAAATTGGCTGCTCGCTCGACCGGCACCTGGACATATGCTTCAAGACTTCCGGGTTTATCAACTGTGGTAAGCAAAGTCGTGGTGGTCACGCGATCGCCGACATGCACGGGGATGTCGCCCACAATTCCCGCCATGGGCGCAACAACTCGATAATAGTGGAGCTGCGTCTGCTGCTCCTTGACCGATGCCTGTAACGCCGTGAGCTGTGACTTAGCAGCATCGAGGTTCGCTCGGGCCTGATCGAGCTGTTCGCGGCTGATCACGCCTGCCGCTGCGAGCTTTTCTGATCGATCCCATTGCTGTTGGGCCCATTTCAGGTTCGCTTCCTGCGTGGCCACGCTCGCTTCCTGATTGCGGACCGTCGCTTCCTGCTTGATGGGATCGATTTGTACCAGCGGCGCGCCCGCGTTCACGTGCTCGCCGGAGTGGACAAAGATTTCCGTGATAGATCCCTCGACCTGCGGGCTGATTGTGGCGGAATCACGCGACTTTAGCGTGGAAACATACTCCGACGAGTCGGTGATCGGCTGCTGAGTAATGGCGTCAATCTTTACCGCCATTGCCGGCGGCGGGCCCTGCGGTCCTTGCGGCTTCCCACTGCAGCCGCCAAAGGCGAACGTTGCTCCAGCCGCAAGGCATGTATACAGAAGGCGTCCACGTTGACGGCGTGAAGTCAAAAATAGGTGTTGCATCATTTTCATCTGCATAGAACTGACTACCGATGCATCGGTCCCGAGACCCGAATTTGCAGGCCTAAACCTCCGGCTGGGACTAAGCAGGGGAAAGTCCATCTTAAGTCGTGGATTTGCAAGTGTCGAGCGGACTCGCAGTTGAATCGGCGGGATGGGTTGCCGCTCGCGGGAGAATGCTGGCCCTCTGATTCGATTCGCTACGTTCGCCCTCGGATCTGAGCTTGAGCTCAGGCTGCATTTCTCTTAGAGTCTTTGCTGGTGCGAAGATGAAAATTGCAGTTGCGATTCTTCTCCTGTCCGCTCCGCTGGCGCTTGCTCAACACCAACACACGGCTGATCCCGAAGACGCAAAGATCGACTTAGCGAAGCTTCCTCCACCTCAGCACATGGAGGGACTTGGGACCGCTCACATCGCCATCACGACGAAGTCACCGCAGGCGCAACAGTGGTTCGATCAAGGCCTGGCTGCGCTTCACTGCTTTTGGGATTATGAGGCCATGCGGGCATTCGACCAGGCAGCGCGACTCGACCCGGACTGCGCAATGTGCCACTGGGGGCTGGCAAGGGCATTGGCAAGCCATGGTGGAGAGAAGGATCTTCAAGAGCAGGAACTCAATAAGGCAAAGGAGTTAGCTTCGAAGGCCTCCGATCACGAACAGCGTTACATTCGCGCCGACGCGGCAATGCAGGGCAAAGAAGGCGACGCCGCAGATGCCGCATATGCCAAAGAGATGGATGCTCTGATTGATCGCTATCGGGACGATACAGATGCCAAGCTGTTGTACGGCCTCATGGGGTTGCGAGGATACACCGACGACGGAGATCCCCGTCCGGGGACTCTCTTTGGACAAACCTTACTAAGTGAAGTACTGCAGCAGCATCCTGACAATGCGGGTGCGAACCACTATTGGATTCATGCAGTCGAGAGCAGCCATCCGGAATGGGCCGTCGAGAGCGCAGAGCGACTGGGCAAGCTTGCTCCGGCTTCGGGACATATGGTGCACATGCCGGGCCACATCTTCTACCGGATCGGCGACTACGAACGCGCGCGGCAGATCTTTCTCAATTCCATACGTGTGGACCGCGAGTACATGGAAAAGCAGCATGTCGCAGTGAGGGACGATTGGAATTATTCCCATAACATCGCTTACCTAATTGCCGACTGCGCCGAAGA
>JAFAUE010000481.1 GCA_019243475.1 Acidobacteriota bacterium
AGCGGACTTGAAGTAACTGCAGTTGGAAATCTCGGTTACGGGTACAGCTTCCAGCATGTGGCGGGCAAGACGAAGAATGGAAATACCATGGACGTGACGCTCAGAGTCACAGATGTGTATCGCAAGTCAGGCGACAAATGGCTGATCGTGCACGAGCACGTTTCGGTGCCAGTCGATTTGGATTCCGGCAAGGCCGATTTGCAATCGAAGCAGTGAGTGTAAGGGTTCGCGTGAAGGGTTCAACTTGCGTCAGACGCAACGTTCTCCGGCCCGGGGAGCTTTTCTTTCTGCGGCGGAGCCTTCATTAACGCCTGCAGCGTTTCCGGAAGCCTGAGAATGTCGGAGCCTTTCACCAACAAAGCGTCCGCGCCGGAAGGTCGCCATTCCGACGGCGAGATGGGAAAAGCTGTAAGAATGGCCACCGCGGGCCGGGGATTTTGCCGGCACGCCGCGCGGACGACCTCGTAGCCGGCCGCAGGAGTCTCCATCCGCATATCGGTAAGGACAAGATCGAAACGATCGCTGCCTACAGCTGCGATTCCCTGGGCTGCGGAACGGGCCGTTTCCACTTCGAAGGAAGCTGCGAGCGCAATCTTCAGCATGCTCAGAATCGCGGGCTCATCATCGACAATGAGAATTTTCGGCATCAATGTACCAACAAGCTTCCATTCTTGGCGGCGATTTCGTCGGAGTAGCTGGCGCGGCCGGAGATGGCGTCGGCGGTGGCTTCCTTCAAAGCTATGTTGATGCGTTCCACGGCTTCATTCGCCACCTGCGAGGCGTCTTTATCCCCGAGCTTTTGCACCGCGAGGCAGAGCGGGAAGACGGCGTTGCGGACGTGGTGATTCAATTCCGACACGATCGCCGCGCGTGACATCGCACTGGCAAAATGCACCTCTTCCTGTCGCAATTGGATAGCCAGGCAAACGATGACTGTGCTCAGAGAAGCGATTAGGTCGCCCAGTAACATGTGCGTGAGCAGCACGCGCTCGTGGGGAACTGTCGCCCAGTGAATTCCCGCGGCAATGAAGCCTACGAGCAATCCGCAGACGATCGATATGAGGATCTTACTGCCGTTGGAGGCACGCTTCACGATTCGAAATCAACTTTCTCGGCCAGAGAAAAGAAAAGGGAAGCATTCCGGAAATGCCAGACAAAAGGGTGTCCTCGGGGGCGCAGCACTGAGGACTAAGGTTCTAAGTCTAACACGCAGATGTGCGCCGAACCCGCGTAAATCCAGAGTAGAACGACACTTTGTGTCACTCTGAAGTCAGGGAGTTTGGCTGCGCCGGTGGTGCAATTGCTTGTGTCGTCTCGGGGTTCTACACTAGGTAGAATTGAGGCTGAGCTTGAGTCCTTTGCAGACTATCAAGAGCTACATTCTTTGGACGCACCCTCGCGGCGGCTTCCACTATGACGTGATGGTTACCGCTATTTTGGCGTTCATCTTTCTGACCCCGCGCAGCGTATTTAAGGACAGCCCGAATTATCGGCCGCCACATCCGAACGAAACCATAGTCAAACCAGACGGTAGCGGTGGATTCATCTATGAAGTGAGCAGTGCTGCTGTCTCCGCGAACGGAGCTCAGACCGACGCGGCTCTCAAGAATGCTCTCCGGCCTGTTGCGGGGGATGTGACGATCACCCGCTACGTTGAGCTTCGCAACAACTCCGGCAAAGTGTCGGGATACCGCATTTGGGCGCATCGTTGAACTGAGTTACAAGTTGGTGGGCGCCCGTGACTGATTCGACGAATGGTTTTTTTCTCCAACGAAAGAATCGGATGAATCGTATTCGAAGTTCAGTTAGCGTGTATTTTTTTGCTGTCACCATGCTCTTAGCTGGCGCGCAGGCCCAGTCCACTGCTTCAGGCGGTGCAGGCCCGGCATCGCTTGATTCTGTGCTCACGCAGATGGACACCGCGGCTGCGCGATTTCGTAGCGCCGAAGCCGATTTCAAGGCCGACAATTATCAGAAGGTCGTAAACGAAACCGATACGCAGACGGGAAAGATCTATTTTCGCCGAAGCGGCAAAGGCGAATTGCAGATGGCTTCGCGGTTTCAGCCACCCGACGATAAATATGTCACATATACCGACGGCAAAGTGCGCGTTTACCAACCCAAGATCGATCAGGTGAACGAATACGACGCGGGTAAGAACCGCTCCGAAATCGAGAGCTTTATGCTGCTCGGCTTCGGCGGGCGCGGTCACGATTTAGAACAGCAATTTGAAGTAAAGCTGGCCGGAAACGAAGATGTAAACGGAACTCCCACTACCAAGCTCGAGCTTGTGCCGAAGGCGCCCAAAGTCAAGAATATGTTCGACCGAATTCTCATATGGGTCGATCCTTCCCGCGCCATCTCGTTGAAACAGCAGTTCTTTGAGCCCTCGGGCGACTACCGCATCACCTCTTACAGCAACATCAAGGTCAACTCGAAAATATCGGACGATGTCTTCAAGTTGCACACAACCGGCCACACCAAGACAGTAAAGGGATCCTAACCGTTACACACGAGTTACTATCACAAAAAGTTCCTTCCGTCAGAGTAGATGCCCACCTATACTGGGCAACAGAAGTTGCCCGTAGAGCCGTCCTAGATTGTTCGTCCTCGAAACTCGCGAATTCATAAAGGAATCCTAGTGGCCCGAGTCTTCACCATTCCGGTAATTCCCGATCCCAAGCGGAGACGCATGCCGCGCATCAGCGATAGGCGTTACATCGTTGGACAAAAGGTACTGGTCGAGGCCATGAAATACCTCGTTCAGAGCGATCCGGACGCCAACCGTGAGGCGATTGGGCTGCTTTCGGAGCACTTCCGTACGCAGTTTAGGATGTCGGATCGTCCGGCGATAGATTGAAGACGAACTCGGGAAAGAGCTGGTGAATTAGGGCCCGTTCGCAGCTTCAAATCTGCATTACTTCTTTTTCCTTGGCTTTGCTCATCTCTTCCATCTTTTTAATTTCGTCGTCGGTAAGCTTCTGAATTTCGTCGAGCGCCTTTTTCTCGTCGTCCTCCGAGATCTTCTTGTCTTTGAGCGCTTTCTTGATGAGCTCGTTTCCGTCGCGGCGAATGTTGCGGACAGCGGTGCGGTGATCTTCCAGCATCTTGTGCAGATGCTTGACCAGTTCCTTGCGTCGTTCTTCCGTGAGTGCCGGAATGGGAATGCGGATCACTTTCCCATCGTTCTGCGGGTTGAAGCCCATGTCAGACGTGCGCAGCGCCTTCTCAATCTCTGCCGTCGAGCTTGGATCGAAAGGCTGGACAGTGATGAGCTGAGCTTCCGGCGCATGCACTTGAGCAATCTGGTTGAGCGGCATCTCCGAGCCGTAATAAGGCACGCGGATCGTGTCCAGCATATGCACGGAAGCGCGCCCTGTGCGTGTTGACAGCAGGCTGTTGCGGAAGTCAGTGACCGCCTTGTCCATCCGGGTCTTAAGCTGAGCGTAAGCGTCTTTCAAAGCCGGGTTGCCGGCCATCGCGGAAACAGCCATCTAGTGCTCCAGTGCAGCTCCGGTAACGTGCCGGAGGGATTCAAAGACCGCTAATTATAAAGGAAGCTTCCGCGCGCTTCGGATGCGGCGGCACGATGTTAGATTGGCGAAAGACATGCAGCCGCCGGCCGAGAATGCTCCGAAAACCAAGTCCGCAGCCCCGACCGTCGGGCGGGCTGCAACCTTGGTTGCCGCCGGTATTTTTCTCAGTAAGATCGCCGGGCTGCTGCGCGAGACCGTCTTTGCGCATTACTTCGGAGGATCGGACGCGGCCGACGTGTTCCGCGCCGCGGTGAGAATTCCCAATTTTCTTCAGAATCTCTTCGGCGAGGGCGTGCTTTCGGCCTCGTTTATTCCGGTTTATGTTCGCTTGCGTGCACTCGGGAAAGAAGAAGAGGCCAGCGACGTCGCTGACGCTGTCGCTACGCTCCTGGCTTTGACCACCGCCGTGCTCGTTCTCATCGGCGTGCTGGCCACGCCCTACATCATCGACGCTATCGCTCCCGGATTCCAAGGCGCCAAGCGCGAGCTGACGATCCGTCTGGTGCGTATCTTTTTTCCCGGCGCCGGACTGCTGGTAATGTCGGCATGGTGCCTCGGGATTCTGAACAGTCACCGAAAGTTCTTCCTATCCTATGCCGCTCCGATCGCATGGAATGCCGTAATGATTGCCACCATGGCTGGTTTCGGACGCAGCCGTAGCGAAGATTCGCTGGCAGCGATCACGGCATGGGGTTCAGTGGTTGGAAGCGCGATGCAATTAGGCGTGCAGCTGCCGGTTGCCCTGCGGCTTGTCCGCAAGGTTCGTGCGCAGCTTGGCCTGGCGCTGGTATCTGTAAGAGAAGTGATCAGGAACTTCGTTCCCGTTTTGGTTAGCCGCGGCGTCGTGCAAATGAGCGCCTATATCGATACGCTGATCGCAACCAAGATTCCCGTCACCGGAGCGGTCGCTCATCTCGGATACGCGCAGGTGCTTTACCTCCTGCCCGTTAGCTTGTTTGGAATGAGTGTGTCGGCGGCAGAGCTGCCGGCGATGTCCGGCGCGTTGGGTCACGAAACCGAGATTGCGGCCGAACTACGCACGCGCCTGGGAAACGGCGTACGGCAAATCGCATTCTTAGTCGTACCGTCGGCCGTGGCGTTTTTGGCGCTGGGCGACGTCGTAGCCGCAGCTATTTACCAATCTGGGAAATTCACGCATCGTGATGCGATTTACGTGTGGGGAGTGTTGGCGGGCTCGGCTGTCGGCTTGCTGGCGTCCTCGCTGGGGCGTCTTTATTCCTCTACTTACTACGCGCTCCGTGATACGCGCACGCCTCTCCGCTTTGCCATTATTCGTGTGACGCTCACAACCATCCTGGGTTTGTTTTTCGCTCTCCGACTCCCGCAGATGATCGGCATCGATCGCAGCTGGGGCGTCGCTGGACTCACAGCTTCAGCAGGAATTGCCGGGTGGATCGAATTCCTCATGCTGCGCTGGAAGCTGCATCAGCGAATCGGCGCTGTGCAGCCGGTATCGGGACTGCTGGCAAAGCTGTGGAGCTCCGCCATCATGGCAGGGGCCGCCGCTTATGCAATCAAGCTGGGCATCCATCAGCACGGCCCAAGGCTCACGGCCGTCGCTGTGCTGATTCCATATGGGCTACTCTATTTTGGAATAACATCTGCGATGAGAGTTCCCGAAGCGCAGCGCTTGCTGCAGCGGATTGCGCGTCGCATTTGAGAAGCGGCGATCCTGCTCCGGACCTGCTGATTGGCTTCTCTCTACTTCGGTGTCGTCACCGGTTTCGGCTGGTCCGGCTGCGACGTGTCCTTGGTGATGTCCGTGCCTCCGTACAGGATCTTCACGTCCGAGCCGAAGCGTTTGTAGTTCGAGTACTTGACAACGATCTTGATGTGCACATCTCCGCTTGAAAAGTGCAGGACGTCGTCTGCTTTGGTATAGGTGGGGAACCAGTACTTGCCGTCGATTTGCTCGCGGTAGGTGACGAACTTGGGGAATAGGTTCTCCTGATCTGGGTGCTTCTTTTTCTTCGTGGGATCAACTCCCAAATCGGGAACGCTCTTACCGTAGGTCTTCACGATCTGCAGGTCGGTGTTGTCCACCCAGATACGGCCCTGGAAGTAGCGCTGGCCTTTCTCGATCGTCTTCGGGGCCACGTCAAAAACATACGTCTGCAGCTCGTCAACTTTCTGCTGGCCGACGTAGAGAATCTGATATTTCGGTAGTTCCTCGGATGTGAGCGAAAAAGGGAACTTATTGCGAATATCGTCAAGGTCTTCCTTAGTCATGCTCACCCGCTGCAGCGAGGGCTGCGGAGCAAACTTTACGTCTTCCACGCGCTTGCCGCGATCGTCATAAACGATGTCAGTTACTTCCCGGAATTCGCCCGCCGCCGTGTCGCCATCAAGTTCTTGAACTTTCACATCCTGCGTCCACGTGTAGTGATCGCGCGCCTGTTTGAACTCGACTTCCTTAGCGGCGAACTTCTGAATGATCTGGTCTGGAGTGACGCCTTTAGGTTGCGAGGTGTCGAGGGGGCCCGCTCCTTCTTCGGCGATTGCCGGAGCTTGCTGCGCATTGCCGGAACCAATAGTGAACTGCGGCTGTGCTGCTCCGGAAAGCGCGAAAATGACACTGAAAGTTGCCAGCAAAGACAGGAAACGCCAAAGTAACTTCATCATTGGGTACTCTACGTTGACATTGTAGCTGCTGCGAGGCAGAGTAAGTGGCGTATTCGCACGATAGGATGGCACTCACTGAGCTCTCGGGCAAAGCCTTTTCTGCGCACTACGCATCAGAATTGGGCAGATAAAGACCCGCGTCAGCAGCCCCATCTCTGAAACCCTGAAACAGGCTGTCGGTTGCTCGATCCCCCATGATCTTTGATTTCCATCGCCTTCCTACCATTCTCCTGCTGGGAGCGCTGGTTCCAATCTTCTGGTTTTTGTGCCGTAGCGACCGCTCTTATCGCGTCCGTTTGTGGCTCGCCGCCTGGGTCGCGGTGCTGGTTCGCATCACCGTGCAGGTGTTCGGCGCGCAGCTGGGTCTCTCAGCGACCGCGGTGAATGCGATTGATCTCGGTGGGCTGCAGCTCACCGGTGTCCTCCTGCTGCTCTCGATGACGCGCATTGCGGAAGACGCCCGGCAAAGATGGCTCTTCTTCCTGGTTCTCGCAATCCCCTCCATCGCGTACGCGGAGTTGTACTCATTCGGGAGCTCCCGTCTGTGGATGTTCGGCCTGGCCGGAATCTGCTTCGGATTAGGCAGCGTCGCTTACGTTGTGCTTTACCATCGCCGGCATCTCGAGACATACATGCTCTGGGTGTGCGCGCTTGTGCTGGCAGTGACTGGCTGGGGTTTCTATCGCGCCATGCGCGGTCGGCCCGACATTGGCTTCTATGCCATTGAGACCCTGACTTACGGAGTTGCAGGATTCCTTTATTGGTACTCGCACCGTAGACTTTCACCAGGTATCGTGCTTACCTCGACGGGTTTCTTCGCCTGGGCGGCAGTTTTCCCCGCCTTTTACTGGATAAGTCCAAAGTACCCCCACGCCGTCGATGCCCTCATCGGAGTTTCCAATCTTCCTAAGTTCTGGGTTGCGATTGGAATGATCGTCACCCTGCTGGAGGATAAGTCGCGTCGCGCTCAGCTGGCCGAAGCGCAGGAACGCGCGTTGCGAGAACAGATTCAGAGGTTTTTCAAGATTACTTCGCGGCTCTTGAGCGGCGCAGATACTGCCAGCCTATGTTCGGAAATTGCCGACGTTATTACGAGTGCTTCTACCTTCAAGCGTGCGGTAATTCTGCTCGCGGACGAACAAAGGCAGTTTTACGTTTCCGGTACATCCGGAGTTGATCCGGCATTGATGTCTCCACTGCGCGATCAGGTAATGCATTTAAGCATCCCGAACGCTGAAAATCTGCTTCGGGCCGCCAGCCAAATCGGAGCGCAGTCGTTCCAGGTATCGCATGAGCAGCTGCGCGGTATCTGCTCGCTGCCCGGCGATACGCAATATCCAAACACTCCGCTGTGGGAGCCCGGGGATAAAGTCGTGGTTCCGTTGCGCTCGCCCAGCGGTCCACTGATGGGCTGCTTTTCGCTCGATGAACCGCGCGAGATACATAGAGTGAACGCTGCGGAACTGGCTGCAATCGAGATGCTAAGCGCGGACCTGGCAATCGCGATGGAGAATTCCCACCTGCAGCGGCAATTAGTAACTTCGGAGAAGTTGGCAGGTCTGGGCAAGTTGGTTTCGGGAGCGGGGCATGAACTCAATAACCCTCTCACCGCCGTGCTCGGCTACGCCGAGATGTTATCCACTTCGGCAGAGGACGAAGGCACGAGACGAAGCGTGGAAGTGATTCGTCGCGAGGCGCTTCGCATGAAGCAAATCATCGAGAGCCTGCTGCGCTTCGCACGGCAGAACAAGTTCGAGCGCCGTCCCATAGCCTTGGCTGATCTGGTGAATGAAGTCTTCAGCCTGCGCGCATACGAAATTCGCCGCTCTGGTGTGCAAGTGAGCGTGGACATTGCGCCCGATTTGCCGGGGATCGTAGCGGACGAAGGTCTCCTGAAACAGGTCTTTCTCAACATCATCAATAATTCACTGGAGGCATTGAAGTCGGTTCCAGGTGGGCGAATCCGCGTGGAAGCAAATCAACATAATGAGCGGCTGCAGATTCGTTTTACCGACAACGGAACGGGATTCTCCGATCCCGATCGTGTATTCGATCCGTTCTACACCACGAAGGACCCAGGTAAAGGTCCAGGATTAGGTTTGAGCGTCTCGTACGGCATCATCAAGCAGCACGGCGGCGAAATCGGTGCGCACAACCTGCAGCCCTCCGGCGCATGCATCACCATTGACCTTCCTGTGATCGCTCCAGGACCAGTGCCCGTGCTTCAGGACACCGGCTTGGCACAAGCGTAGAGAGTACGGCGTTTCAAGAAAAAGCGTTTCAAGAAAAAGCGTTTCAAGAAAAAGCGTTTCAAGAAAAAGCGTTTCAACACTTTTCGCTGCAGCCCGCTCGGTCTGAGGTTTCTGAAACAC
>JAFAUE010000022.1 GCA_019243475.1 Acidobacteriota bacterium
ATCCGGAGCCAAAGCCAAATTGGAGACACCTGCCACCGCTTTGCGCAAACCCGGCCTGCGGCTCCAGAGTTCAATTGAGCGAATTCAAAAGACATTTCCGTCGCGAGCTCACGACGTTCTCGTTTTGGGAATCGAGCGCCTTGCCGACTATCAGGATGAGAAATATGCGGTTACGTATCTAAATCGGCTGGATGGGGTGCGCGACGCGGATGCGGGACAGGACCATGATCAATGGCGTCTGCTTACCGAAACCGCCCGCTATCTGGCGTTGTGGATGTCATACGAGGATGCCGCGCGCGTTGCCGATCTTAAGACACGACGCGCGCGCTTTGAGCGGGTGCGGCAAGAGTCGCGCGCACAAAGCGCTCAGTTGGTGCAGATCAACGAGTTCATTTATCCGCGCATAGAGGAGATCGCGGACATGATGCCGACCGCGGTCGGACGCTGGCTGATAACCAGTCAGTTTGCTCGCCGGCTGGCTGAACGTCTGCTGGGCCACGGCCGGGTTGTGCAAACGACATCTCTCGCCGGTTTTTTGCAACTTTACTTCGTCGCGGAGCTACGACATCTGCGGCGCCGTTCTCTGCGCTTCCAGGAGGAGCAAAGCAGAATCGAGCATTGGCTGGCGCAGGTGCGGGAACTCGCGCACCTGGACTATGCAGCCGCAGTCCAGGTAGCGGAGTTCCCCCGCGTGGCGAAGGGGTACGGCGATACCTATCTGAATGGCAGGAAAAAGTTTGATCTGTTAATGCAGTCCGTCGCTACCGTGCGCGGGAGAAAAGATGCGGCCGCGATGCTGCGAACTTTCATCGACGCTGCGCTAGCGGACGAGACCGGAGCGAAGTTGAAAAGCGAGCTCAACGCGCTCGCACAGGGAAAAACGCCGGACGTTTCCGCAATCGTAGGCCGACAGGCAGTTGCATCTCCACCACCGGTGGCCCGGTGAGCAGGCCGCAGTGAGCAGACAAGGACATCAGCGATGAAGATTGCATGTCTCGGCGGGGGACCTGGCGGCCTCTACTTCGCGATTCTGGCGAAGAAGTCCAATCCATCGTGGGACATCACCGTCTTTGAACGCAACCGGCCAGACAATACGTTTGGCTGGGGCGTAGTTTTTTCCGACAAGACAATGGGCGGATTCAAGGAAGCCGATCCCCCCACTCACACGGAAATCACTCGCGCATTCCGACATTGGGACGACATCGATGTTTTCTTCAAGGGCCGCAAGATTACTTCTGGAGGGCACGGGTTCTGCGGTATCTCGCGCATGAAGCTTCTGCAGATTTTCCACCGCCGAGCTCTGGAGCTGGGCGTGAAGCTCGTGTTTGAGACCGAAATTACAGACCCAGATTGCTACCGCTCGAAGTACGACCTGGTGATTGGCTCCGATGGGGTCTCTTCCGTCACTCGCCGGAAATATGACTGCATCTTCAAGCCGAACATTCAGGTTCGCAAGAACCGCTTCATCTGGCTGGGAACACGCAAGAAGCTTGACGCGTTTACCTTCGATTTCAGAGAAACAAAATGGGGCTGGTTCACGCTTCACGCCTATCGCTTCGATGAAGACTGGTCGACCTTCATCGTCGAAACTCCTGAGCAAAACTGGGTGAACGCCGGGATCGACGGTATGGAGGTTGAGGAGTCAGTCGCGTTTTGCGAACAACTATTCGCGGAGCGGCTCGAGGGGAACGCTCTGATCTCCAACGCCAAGCATCTCCGTGGATCGTCTGTCTGGTTGAAATTTAATCGCGTGCTGTGCGAGAAGTGGCATCACGAGAACATTGTGTTGATCGGCGATGCCGCCCACACAGCCCATTTTGGAATTGGCTCTGGCACCAAGCTTGCCATGGAAGACGCCATGGCCCTGGAACGCGTGCTTTCGCAGCACGAATCCGATGTGCACGAAGCGCTGGAGCGGTATCAGCAGGAGCGCGAAATTGAGGCCCTGAAGCTGCAGAGCGCTGCGCGCAATCGCATGGAATGGTTCGAACAGGTCGAGCGGTATGTGCACTTGGAACCTGAGCAGTTCGCTTACAGTCTGCTCACTGGAAGCCAACGCATTGGTCATGAAAATCTGAAATTACGCGATGCACATTACGTCGCCGACGTGGAGAAGTGGTTCTCGGAGCGCAGCGGTGTGGATCATCCTGTCCCACCCATGTTTACGCCTTTCCGAGTGCGTGGTTTGACTCTCAAGAATCGTGTTCTCTGCTCGCCCATGGCGACTTATATGGCGGTTGACGGTGTGCCGAACGATTTTCATCTCGTCCACCTTGGCGGCAGGGCAATGGGCGGAGCGGCCATGATCGTTACCGAGATGACCTGTGTTTCTCCTCAAGGCAGAATCACGCCGGCTTGCCCCGGCATGTGGAATGACGATCAGGAGCGTGCCTGGAAGCGGATCGTAGATTTCGTTCATGCCAACACAACGGCGAAGATCGCGTTGCAGTTAGGGCATTCCGGCCGCAAAGGATCGACGAATCGCGGATGGGAAGGCATCGATCTGCCGCTTGATTCAGGCAATTGGCCCCTGGTTTCTGCCTCTGCGATTCCATACATCCCCGGCGTTTCGCAGATTCCGCGCGAGGCTACGCGGGAAGATCTCGAAGAAATCAAGGCGCAGCACGTTGCCGCCGTCCAGCGGGGAAGTCGCGCCGGATTTGACTGGCTGGAACTCCACTGCGCTCACGGATACTTTTTATCAAGCTTCATCTCGCCACTCACAAACAAGCGGTCTGACGAATACGGCGGCTCTCTTGAGAATTGCTGCCGTTATCCGCTCGAGGTATTCAAGGCGATGCGAGAGGTGTGGCCATCACAAAAACCGATGAGCGTTCGCATTTCCGCGACCGACTGGGTTCCCGGCGGCAACACACCGGAAGACGCAGCACTGATTGCGCGGCTGTTTTGCGCAGCGGGAGCCGATGTAGTCGATTGCTCATCCGGCCAGGTGAGCCGAGACGAGAAGCCAGTGTATGGACGTATGTTTCAGGTTCCGCTTTCCGATCGAATTCGAAATGAAGTTGGAGTCGCGACCATCGCGGTAGGCAACATCTTCGAAGGCGATCATGTTAATACGATCATCGCTGCCGGCCGGGCCGACCTTTGCGCGATTGCGCGCCCTCATTTGGCCGATCCCGCGTGGACACTTCGCGAAGCGGCGAAGCAGAATTTCAGCGAAATCTGGTGGCCTGAGCCTTATCTCTCGGGCAAAAGCCAGTTGGAGCGAAATCTTGCACGAGCAGCGTTGCTCGCGGCTCAGGTTTAGAGAGGCAGAATGGCTACTCCAGCTCCAATCAGGATCAAGCGCGCGAATCCAATTCCACCGGTGTTCGTAGACGTGGAGACGCGCGTCACCGAAGCCGATCACCAGGCTTTGCGGCTCTGGCTACGGCTGCTGTCCTGCCATCTTCGCATCGAGAATCACATTCGCGCGCAGCTGCGCAAAGGCTTCGCAACCACCCTCGCTCGATTTGATCTGATGGCACAGCTCGAACGATATCCGGAAGGTATGCGCATGAGCGATTTATCGCGCAGCCTGATGGTGACCGGCGGAAATGTGACCGGCATCGTCGATCAACTGCAGCACGAGAAACATGTGGTTCGCTTTGTCGATGCGCACGACCGCCGTGCCGTCAGGGTGAAGCTTACTGCCGCAGGTCGGGCGCGTTTTCGGGAGATCGCAGCTCAGCACGAGCAATGGATTCTGAAGTTGTTTGCCGGGCTGAACGAGCAGGAGAAACGAACTACTTACGAGCTACTGCACAAATTGAAAATTCATCTCAACAGTTTTTCGGCAGGATCGAAACCACGGGACAGGAGCAAGTGATGGCTCCTGCGCCTCACCCCTCTCAACGCGAGCAGTTTTCCTGGCCTTTCTTTGAAACGAAGCATCGCGACTTCGCGATGCAGCTCGAGCAGTGGGCCGCCAAAAACCTCGGGGAGGTTTGCGAGAAGGACGTAGACCAGGCTTGCATTCACCTAGTTTCCCAACTAGGGAAAGCGGGCTGGCTGAGATATACCATCGCAGGCGCAGCGTACGGAGCCGCGTCCGATGTGATCGACACGCGGATGCTGTGCGTGGCTCGTGAGACTTTAGCGCGCCACTCCGGCTTGGCCGACTTTGCATTTGCCATGCAGGGGCTTGGCTCCGGAGCGATTTCGCTGTTTGGAACGGCGAAACAGAAAGAGCGCTATCTGCCTGCGGTCGCGGACGGAACTGCAGTCTCCGCATTTGCTCTTTCCGAACCCGACGCCGGATCCGACGTAGCAGCTCTGCAGTGCTCCGCGGAATTTCAAGGGCAGGAATGCGTCCTGAATGGGGAAAAGACCTGGATCTCCAACGGAGGGATCGCGAACTTCTATCTCCTGTTTGCGCGCACCGGCGAAGCCGCAGGATCGCGGGGAATCAGCGCCTTTATCGTTGACAGCGACGCACCCGGCTTCGAAGTCGCGGAAAAAATCTCAGTGCTGGCGCCGCATCCGCTGGCGCGTATCGCGCTGAAAAACTGCCGCATTCCCGCCACTCAATTGCTGGGAGAGCGTGGCAGCGGTTTCAAGATTGCCATGTCCACGCTCGATGTATTCCGCACATCCGTAGCGGCGGCTGCGCTGGGTTTTGCGCGACGCGCATTGCATGCTGCGCTGGAACGCGCGTCGTCGCGCAAGATGTTTGGTCAAACCCTTGCAGACTTTCAACTCACGCAGGCCAAGTTGGCGGAGATGGCGACCAGCATCGACGCTGCCGCGCTCCTCACCTATCGCGCAGCCTGGTTACGCGACCAGGGAGAGTCGGTGACCGTGGAAGCGGCCATGGCAAAAATGACTGCAACCGAAATGGCACAGCGAGTAATCGATTCCGCCATCCAGATGTTCGGCGGATCGGGAGTGGTCACCGGCGAAGTTGTCGAACGTCTATATCGTGAGATTCGTCCGCTCAGGATTTACGAAGGCGCCACCGAGGTCCAGCAGTTGATCATCGGACGTGGCATACTCAAGGCCTTCACGGCTGGTCAAAACGGATGACTGACGTGAGCACGGTGCACGCCCGGACTTATCAAACTGAAATTCCCATTCGCTTTACCCATTGCGACCCTGCCGGCATTGTCTTTTATCCGCGCTACTTCGAGATGTTCAACGATCTGGTGGAGGATTGGTGCCGCGACGTGCTGCACTATTCGTTTCCCGACATCATTAACCGCAAAGGCTGGGGCCTTCCGACGGTGCGTTTAGAAGTAGATTTCATCGCCGTTAGCACCTTCGGCGAAGTGCTGACCGCAACCTTGCAAGTGCGCAAGGTCGGCAAGAGTTCTATCGGACTGGAAATTGTCCTCGCTGGCCCAGCGCAGGACACACGAGTGCATGCCAACGTCGTGCTCGTGCTAATCGATCGGAAAGCCGGCAAAGCCATTCCGCTTCCGCAAGACATGCGAGCGAACCTGCTGGAATTCAAAGGACCGGAGTAACCATAGCTGTAGCGTTCGCATGGCCGCGATGAACGGAACTCTACCCCGCGACGACGATTCAAACAAAGATGCGAGCCCCCTGACCGGAACTGCCCGGAAAAATAGGTTCGCCACTTGCTCCCGTCTTCTTATCAATAAGGGTTGCGTTCCAGCGAGCGCAGGTTACAAGCTATTGCAAGAACCACCGACCAATCTCCGTCTCCCATAAGGTTTGAAAGGAAATCCATGGCAGCTCAAACACCGTTTCCCTACGATACGCGACTGAATGTCCTGCACAAATCGCTCGAACTGATTAACGAGAAGGCTTTGGCCGACGCGGCCCCGCATAAGTGGTACAACCAGACGCTGTGTGCGGTGAATGGCTCCGTTGTCCGCCTGGGTGTGATCGAGGGCGAATATCACTGGCACAAACATGACGATGATGACGAATTTTTCTATGTGGTCGAAGGCAAGCTGGTGATCGATCTTGAAGGCCGCGAGGTCGCGCTTTCGCCACGTCAGGGTTTCGTCGTGCCGAAAGGTGTGATGCACCGCACCCGGGCTCCACAGCGAACTGTGATCCTCATGGTCGAGAATGCGGGAATTATCCCCACCGGCGACTAGTCGCGCTGGTCCGAAACGGGAAACTCTCGTCTCGGATAGAAGATGTGAATCGCCGCGGCGACTGCCGCGAGCACCAGGAAGATGAAGTAGCTTCCTTCGGGGCCGACGCTGCCTCCTGTAATCCACGCCGGTCCGCTGAAGCTGGCACTCAGGAGGTGCTTTGGCGACACAAAACCGCTGTCGGGCACGCCGTAGAGGAAGGTCTCAGAGTAGTCCCACATGAAGTGAAATCCGATTGCCCAGAGTAGGCTCCCAGTGCGCCACACGGAATAAGCCAGCACGATGCCGAAGGCGAAGACCGACGCAATCCCAACCCTCGACTCGCCTGAGTTCCCGGTATGGGCATAGGCAAAGAGCACCGACAACAGAACCGCTGCCGGCCAAAAGCGGATTCCGCGAGCGAGTGCAAACAACGCGTATCCTCGGAATGCGGTTTCCTCGAAAAGCGCGACTATAACGAATCCCAGCAGGCTCCCGGCGGCGGCGCCGGCCAATGCGCTTCCATGCATGTGCACTGGTCCGAATTGGAAATCGCGCGCGCACCACAGCGCGGAAAGCATGACGGTGAGCGAAACAAATCCAACCACGGCTCCGGAAAGGAACTTCGCTAATCCGCGAGTGCCGCGCAGACCATAGTCGAAGAACGAGCGCCGCTCCAGTTTTGCCATGACAAAAGTGGCGAGAAGCACGCAAATGAGCAGAACAAGCTCACCGATATCGCCCAACGTCGCTCGAATCTGGCGTCGGAAGGGCCGAAGAAGCATGAATGCGAGTGGGATGAATACAATTCGGATCAGAACAATAAAGAGGAGGAATCCACCAATCGCGCGTATGCGTCGGTCACGCAGAAATGGCGAACCCGGTGTCTTGGTCGCCGGCGGAATGTGCGCTCCGGGGCCGATCTCCCCCTGAGCGTTTGGCTGTGTAAGAGGCTGATTTTCTTCGTCTTGCACTGTTCACCAAGAAGTCTTCGTGAGTAGCACTCTGCTTAACTATGCCATTGTCCAGAACTGCTGGTTGGTTTGTAAATCGCTGCCAGCAGGCGTATCATCAGATTTTGGCGTGTTCACCCTGACTGCGCTTGCAGTGCGTATGCGAGTGTGTGCTGGGGCCCCCTTTGGGGGTGGCTAGGCTTCCACCTTCATCATTAGAGGCGCCGCTCGTAAGGATGGCGTTTTGGGTTGATGAGGAACTCGTTTGGCGAAGCAGACCAGTGGGCGATAGCCCACTTTTTATTTCCAGCAAACTTTTTGCTGATTTGCAGGCTGAAGGCGAAGCAATGCCGTTTGACGAGGCCCATGTCCGCGCCATTGCCGATCGGGTAGCAGGGTCTTCAGGGCTCGAAATCGTCGAGCTGGAGTTCCACGGCAGCGGTAAGGGTCGCATGCTTCGCGTATTTATCGAGAAGAACGCGGAAGGCAGGCGGGCTCTGCAGCAGCAACTACAAGCTGCGGCTTCGGCTGGGGAAAAGATTCCATCGGCTGTTGCAGGCGAGCAACTGTCAGGCGTAACCCACGAGGATTGCGCCAACTTCAGTCGCGAGTTTGGCACGATTCTCGATGTAGAAGACGCCGTGCCGGGTGGCGAGTACTTGCTTGAGGTTTCCTCGCCGGGCCTGGATCGCAAGCTGGTGAAGCGAACGGATTTTGAGCGCTTCTCGGGCAGCCGGGTGAAGATCATGACGCGCGAGCCTGTTGCCGGCAATCGTCATTTTGACGGCCGGTTAAAGATGCTCGACGCGGAGCGAATTGC
>JAFAUE010000037.1 GCA_019243475.1 Acidobacteriota bacterium
TATTGCTTGTACCCGCATTGCCGCCAAGAAAGGTATTGAAGGTGCCTTGGGTTTGGTTGTCGGTAGTGTTGGAGATGCCCGCACCAAGGCCGGCAAATAAGTTGAGTTTCCCGAGTGCGCTGATGAAGGGACTACCGCCGAGATCAAATTGCGTCTTTGCATTGATGATATTTGCGTTGAGCGTGTCAATGCTGAGTTGGCCCGGAATGAGGACCGTGTCTGCTGGGCGAGCAATGCCGTTGTACGTTCCCGCGGCCTTGCCGATGACGATAGTGTCATTTGCATTGGCAAGCGCGCCGGAGCCAATCGCCGTCGCAAACATCAGACCGTCGGAAATATCGGCCTTTACACCCAATGCGGAGTTGTTGCTGCCGGTTAAGTTCGAGGTGCCTGAATTCGTTCCAAAAAACGAATTATTTGCGCCGGTCGTAGTCGCTTGCCCCGACCCAGCGCCATAGAAGGCGTTGAAGTTGCCATTATTGTCATGTCCCGCGTTCTTCCCGAAGAATGAGTTAAAGATTCCACTCTGATTGAGCTTGCCGGCATTCATTCCGAAAAACGCGTTATGGCTACCGCTTGTATTGGAGATTCCAGCGTACACACCAAAAAACGAATTCAGCCCGCCGATATCGTTGACTTGCCCAGCTTGCATGCCAAAGAACGAATTGAAGGAACCAGCTCCGTTTTGCTCGCCGGCCAAGGAGCCCACAAAAGTGTTCTGGACACCAGCATTATTCAAGCCGGAGTGATAACCAAAGAACGCATTGTTATTCCCGTCTTTGCCGAACGCCCCTGAGCCTGAGCCGAAATAGGAGTTCTGAAAGCCTACATCGTTGCTTTCGCCGGCAGTGTCTCCGAAGAAGCTATTGCCGCCGCCTATGGTGTTGGACTTCCCCGCATGCGTGCCGACAAACGTGTTAAACCAACCGCTGGGCAGTGGGCCATTTGCGTTATTCAAGCCTGCTTCAAGTCCCACGAACGTGCTTGAAATATTGTTGTTCGCGCTGATCAAGTGACTGCCGCCCAGAGTGAACTGCTGGTTGGCGTTGACGATGTTGGTGGACAGAGTGTTCGTTGTGAGCGTCTGTCCAACGCTGAGGCTCTGGGGAATGGTGACCAAACCGGTGGGATCGATCTGCAATCGTATGCCCGCGAAAGGATTTGCCGGAGCTGCAGAGTAGGCGGTGCGATCGAAGATGGCAAACACTCCAGCCTGACCTCGCACTCCGTTTTCTAAGGTGTAATCGCGACGGACGCCGCCGATTGTACTGTCGAGGCTGAGGATCGCGCCCAGCTGGTCGGCCTGAATTTTCGCCTCTCCATAATTCGTGCCGTGTACGGTGAGAGTGGAAAAATCGCTGACCCCAGGTAATCCTTCCGCTACGGCAGGTGGGCCAACTAAGACCGATCCACCCACCGTGCCGCCGCCGGTGATGTTGAAGTCCGCGGTTTGCGGTGTGGTTGCGTTCTGAATATAGAACGAACTGCCGGGCAGCGGAGTGCGCGGCCCGTTAACTAGCGGGCTGTTGGTCTGCACGTAGTTGGTGGAAGGCGCGCCGCCGAGATTTGTGGCATTCGCTGCGAGTGTCGCGGCATCGGCCGTGGCCGCGTGGTTGAGCGTGATCTCCAACTGTGCGGGATGGCCGCTAAGCAGCAGACCTCCGCCGAGGATGAAAGGGATGTCCTCCTTGCTGTCGATCTCCACGTCAGCTCCTGATGACAACAACGCGAGGCCATTATTGGACCCGGGATTGTCGATCCATTGCTGTACCAGACGAGTTACATCGAACGTCACCCATTTTTGCGCGAGCGCCACACTCGCTGGAAGACCTGTCACAGGACCAAGAGCGGGAGCATTGCTGTTGGTAAGCGTCGCCTCGGCCCAGGGAGTTACGCCGGCCAGCGCCGGTGCAACCTGTATCCCGCCAGGAATGTTCACGGTGTTGACATAAACTTTCAGCGTTGCCCGACCCACAAACATTCCCACGGTTCCCGGCGGTAGCAGAGTTGGATTTAGCGAGAACTTCAGGAATGCTCGATTGACGCCGGGACGAACGCGCATGACCTGCGCAGCGCCGTCGGGCGTATTCGGCGTGGTGGTGGAGACCTGCGCGTCGTCCGTGAGCACAGCATCCTGGCCCCAGACAGAGGACGTGACCAGCGCCAGGAAACCGATTGCGAGAAGCGCCGAGCGATATCTGCTGAGCATCCGCAACAAATCCGACAAGCACACCTTCGAAGAATGGCTGCGCATTCTGAGCTCCTTTACGAGTAGGAAGGGCCGACTAGCGCGAGAGCCACCATCAAATGTGCAGCCGACTAAAAAGGGGGAAATTTATGCCGGACTGCAAATTCCATTTCCGATCAGCGTGCCTTTTTTTCAAAAGAGGACATACGTTCAGACGGCTCATTGCCGAACGAATACTTGAACGTGCAGGTGCTCTCAACCTGTTAACCGTAAAACGTGGGCAAAAGCGCTAATTAGACTGAAAGAAAATTGGCCGGAAATTTGGTTTGATAAGGAATCGCGGCGTTCCAGCGCCTACGAGTGGTTCATCCAGCTGCGGGCAAGTTGCAGGGCGGGGCGCTCCTCGCCGGCAATCGAACTCTGCCGATCCAGCATGCCCTGATATCCCGAGGTCAATAGCGGGCGGGCCTCCGAATATTGCCCCATCCTCCACAGGCTCGCGCCGAGCAGGCTTTCGGCGAAGTATCTCTGCCACGCATCGGGAGTCTTGAGCTCACGAATCTGGAGGGCTTCGCCCGCCAGTTTTTCCGATTCGGGATAGGAGTTCTGCTCGAACTTTACCCTGCCGTATGCGGCCAGGATCTCCGCTAGATAGGGACTGTCGACGGAATAGATTTTCCTGCGGATCTGCAGGACATGAAAAAAGATCGGCTCCGCCTTGGCGAAATTGCGCTGCCGGCAATACAGTTGCCCCATTTGATAGAGAACCTTCAAAACAAGAGGATGTTCAGGGCCAAGAGTGCGGGACAAGCTGTTCGCGCTCTGGATGAACAGCGGCTCAGCCTCAGCGTACCTACCCTGTGCACTGTAGGAAATTGCCAGGTTGTAGCGGGTGTTTTCGGTTTCCCAATGATCGTCTCCAAGTGCTCGGCGCCGCGCATCCAGAACTGCGTTGGTTAAAGAATCTGACTCCGCATATTTGCTCTCCGCCCGATAAACGGTCGCAAGATTTTGCATGCTATTGAGGGTATCTGGGTGCCCCGCCCCGAAAACACGTCGATGACCATCAACTTCTCTCCGCGACAGCTTCTCGGCTGCGTCGAACTCCCCAAGCCGCAAGTAAGCGACACAAAGATTATCCATCAGAGACAAAGTGACAGGATCATCCTGCCCAAGGACGCGCAAATCAGCTTGCAATGCTTCAGAAAGCACTCTTGCGGCTCGAGTATCATCTCCCGCATACGAGATGACCGTGCCCAGCGCGGCCATCGTCGTCAACGTATCCTTGTGATCTTTGCCAAGCACGCGCCGGCGTGCTTCCAATACTTGGCTTAGCAACGCTTCGGCGGCACCGTACTTGGCTTCGAGGTTGTACAAAACGCCCAGCTCATTCATGCTGGCGAGTGTGTCAGGATCGTCCGGGCCAAGAGCATTTTTGCGAAGCTCCACGGCACGTTCCAGTTGTGGCTGTGCAGAGGAGAACAGATTCAGGTCCAGGTACGCCAAGCCAATGGTTCTGTGGACGGCCGCTTCGACCGCCGGTTGTGAATCAAACTTTCCGGCGATTCGCCCCGCCGCACGATCGAGCGCCGTTCGAACAGTCAGATTCGGATCCGGCTGGCTGTGCGCGCTCGCTTGAGCGCGGGAGCCGGCCTGGGCGAGCATGTCGTCCTGAAGGAAGCTGTTCACCGCCCTGGCGATTTGCTCCGCGCGTAGAGCGCGATCACGCTCGCGACTTGCGAGAATCGCCTGCCGCGTGCTGACGATGATTCCCGCCAGCAGCACGAAAAACACAACTGCCGAAGCTGATACCAACCCGCGATGGCGGCGTACAAACTTTCGTCCGCGATACAAAGCGCTGGCCGGCTGGGCGAGAATCGGCTGGTCGCTGAGAAACCTGCGCAAGTCGGCCGACAGCTCCGACGCGGAACCGTAACGCCGCGCTTTTTCCTTCTCGAGAGCTTTGGCAACAATGGTCTCGATATCGCCGCCACAACCGCGATTAACGGAACTCAACGGACGCGGATCCTGTTCACGAATAACGCGGGCAGCATCAGGCAAATCCCGGTCTATCGAATAGGGTCGGCACCCCGCCAGCAATTCATAAAGCAGAATGCCGAGCGAGTAAACATCACTGCGCGCGTCGATCATCTGCGGGTCAGCCATGGACTGCTCTGGACTCATGTACTCCAAAGTGCCGATCAGATCGCCGAGCCGGGTTTGCTGTGTCACGTTCAGTTCGTTATCAATGACGCGAGCTACTCCGAAGTCCAGGATTTTCGGCTGACCGCTTTGATCTACGAGAATGTTGCGGGGCTTGAGATCACGATGGATGATGCCGCTGCGGTGAGCGTAATCGACTGCATCGCAAATCTCGATCATCAGCTCGATGCGCTGCTTCGTATCCAACCCGCATTGAGTTGCATACTCCAATAGCGAAACGCCGCCGACGAGTTCCATGGCGAAATACGGTTGCGGACCAAAGTCCGTCTGCGCCGTTCCGG
>JAFAUE010000461.1 GCA_019243475.1 Acidobacteriota bacterium
CATTTCAATGCGCCAGTTTTGCGAAAAGCGCCGGAATCTGCGCTTTTTTGCTCTGAAAACAGGGAATTGCTCAGGGAATCGCGGGAATTTGTGTCTAAGCCATTCTGCTGCAAGCACTTGCAGCTCGACTTGAGCACTAACAGCCGAGGGTCTCAGGGAAAACGCAGGGAATTTTGGAGATGAGTGAGGAGCCCCCGCCGCGCGGGCAGCAGGTTGCCGCCAACATTGCGAGGATCCGAGACCGCATAACCGCGGCCGCCGCCCGGGCGGGACGTAGTTCTTCTGACATCACGCTCATGGCGGTAACCAAGACGCAGCCGGCGGCTCGGATCCTGGAGGCTTATCGAGCAGGAATCCGCTCCTTTGGCGAGAATCGGGTGCAGGAGTTCCAGACAAAGTCGGCGGAACTGGAGCACCTCCAGGACGCCAGTTTCACGCTCATCGGCCAGCTGCAATCCAACAAAGTCAACAAAGCGATTGAATTGTTCTCTGCCATTTATTCAGTCGATTCGCTGCGTCTCGCCGAGCGCCTGAACGCCGCGCTCGAGCGCGGGAACCGGCCGCCGCTGCCGATCGCCATCGAAATCAATATCGGCGATCCTGCCAAAGCCGGGCTTGCTCCTGGCTCTCCCGAGCTGGAACAACTGCTGCTTGCCGCCGAGCGCGTTCCCCATTTGCGTATTCAGGGACTGATGACAATTCCCCCGTTTACGGAAAATCCAGAAGACGCGCGACCATATTTCCGCCGCCTCCGCGAACTCCGGGACCGCATTGCCGAACGCAAGCTTCCCGGTGTCGGCATGGACGTGTTGTCGATGGGCATGTCGCACGACTTCGAAGTAGCGGTCGAAGAAGGTTCCACCTGCGTGCGCATCGGCACCGCAATCTTTGGCGAGCGGCCAAAACAGGTCTGATTGCATGATCAAGGTGCAGCAGAGCGGCGATTCCGTGACCTTTGCTGTGCGCGTGCATCCGCGAGCGCGACGCGACGGCGTTTCCGGTGTTGTCGGAGAAGCGTTGAAGCTCGACCTGACCGTGCCCGCGGTCGAAGGCAAAGCCAACGAAGCTTGTATTCGGTTTCTATCCGATCTTTTGAAAGTGCCGCGCTCGTCCATTACCATAGCCGCCGGCAGCAAGAGTCGTAACAAAATCATCCGGATTTCTGGTGCAAGTGTCGAGCAAGTAATGCAGGTGCTCGCGAGAGCTTCGGGCCAATAGCTCGAACTCTGATTTACTTCGCCCGATCACCCGATGAACCGATCACCCGATTCTCATGTCCTTCAACCAACGTCTTCACGAGATCCGGACCGGCTTTGAGCGGCCCTTCTGGGTCGCGAACATCACAGAGTTGTTCGAGCGGCTTTCTTATTACGCGGCGTTCGCCTCCTTGGCGCGATATCTGCACGAGGCGCTGCGTTTTCCGCTCGATCAGGCCAGCAGTCTGACCGGACTCTTCGGCGGCCTGGTCTGGTTTCTTGCCGCCTTCGGCGGAGCCTTTGCGGACCGGCTTGGATTTCGTCGAGCCCTTTCGCTCGCCTACCTCATCCTGAGCTGCTCGTATTTTCTCCTCGGCTCGCTGGCTGCCTCATGGCTGGCGCCTATCCGCGACCGCGTGCCGCTGGTGGCGCTGGTCACGGTCGTGCTCATGCTTCCCGCTTTGGGAATCGCGCTGGTGAAGCCGTGCGTAGTCGGCACGACAGCTCGCGCCTCCAGCGAGAACGTCCGTTCCATCGGCTACTCGATTTACTACACCCTGGTGAATATCGGGGGCGCCGCAGGACCCTACGTAGCTTCCTGGGTCCACCAGCGCATGCGTGTGGAGAATGTCTTTCGCGTAGCGGCAATCAGCGTGTTCCTGATGTTTTTCGCCGTGCTCCTGTTCTTCCGCGAGCCGCGGCGTGCCGGCGAAGCGCAGACCGCCAGCCTGGGACAGGCTCTGCGCAATTTTGGAACGGTCATCTCGAACCCGCGATTCATGCTGTTCCTTGTGATCTTTTCCGGTTACTGGATCGTGTACTGGCAGGAGTTCATCATTCTGCCGCTGTACGTCCACGAATACGTAAATGCCTCCACCGACACGGAACTTATGCTGATCACCGGCCCGCTGGTGGTCATCTGTTTCACGGTTCTGGTTAGCCTGCTCACGCAGAAGATTCCAGCATTCACCGCGGTGGTGATTGGTTCGCTGATCACTTCACTCGCATGGGTGGTGCTGATTGCCTCGCCAACCGTGACGGGAGCGTACGCGACCCTGGTTGTGGTCGCGATCGGCGAGATAACGCAGTCGCCGCGCTACTACGAATACATCTCCCGCCTTGCGCCTTCAGGACAGCAAGGTACGTACATGGGCTTTGCCTTTCTGCCGATTGGCATCGGTTCGCTGATAGCCGGAGTGTTTGGCGGGAAATTGATCCATCATTTCGGTGAAGTAACGCACCAGCCGCAGCGCATATGGTGGGCGGTGACCGCCGTGGGAGTTGTGACGACGCTTCTGTTGTGGATTTACGACCGCAGCCTTGCCAGGAAAGCCGGTGTGGCTACGGGATAGTTGCTTGCGTGGACTTTATGGACGGGGTGGACGTAGTGGACTTGGTGGACGAAGTGGCTTTTCTGCACCGACTGCCCTTTGAGCAACCAAGCCACGCATCGCCGGAACTCGTCGTCCACAAAGTCCACTACGTTCACCAAGTCCACAAAGTCCACCGAAAGGCCACCCTCGATGAGCACGCGTCCTCCACTGCCGCCGTTCACGCTTGAAAGTGCCAAGCAAAAAGTCCGCATGGCCGAAGACGCCTGGAACTCGCGCGAGCCCGAGCGCGTGGCCGGCGCCTATACCGAAGACAGCCGCTGGCGTAACCGCGCTGAGTTCTTTCAGGGGCGCGAGGCCATCGTTGCCTTTCTTCGCCGCAAATGGGCAAAGGAACTCGAGTACCGGCTCATCAAGGAGCTCTGGGCATTCCACGAGAACCGCATTGCGGTGCGCTTTCAGTACGAGTGGCACGATGACTCCGGAAGCTGGTTTCGTGCGCACGGCAACGAGCAGTGGGAATTCGATGAGAACGGCCTGATGGGACGACGCGAAGCCAGCATCAACGACGTTCCGATTCGGGAGAGCGACCGCAAGTTCCTGTGGCAGCCGCAGGGCCCGCGCCCGGCAAACCACCCTGGACTGACAGAATTGGGAATGTGACGGAGCTGCCGGCTGCCGGCTACCAGCTGCCGGCTTGGTTCAAGTCGCGGATTGACAATCCTCGCCTTCGGTTCGACCAGCAGCCAGCAGCAGCAAGGCAACAGCAGCAAAGGATCGGGTATCCCACATGAGAGTCCCTGACTCCAAGAGCGTCACGAGTGCGACCTATGGGCCGAATCCGCAGGCAGAGCTGCTGCACCAACTCACGATGGCTATCGCCGCGCAGGGGAGTTGCTGGATGCCTTGGAGCGCTCCTGTTGGTGGCGTCGGCCTCGGCACAGGCGCCTTCGCCGGCGACCGACGTCCCTGCGTCCCCCGACAACACCGCGGCAGAATCCATTAACCCATTCGCGACTCCGTGGCTGCTTACCGCGAGGCCAAAGCCGAAAGAGCCAGAGCAACCGGCAGTTCAACCCAAGCCTCTGCAAACGAAATACAAGCTGGAGCCGGATCCATCGAGGCTTGATTCGGAACCGGCGGAGCAGCAAACCAGTCAAGCTCCGGCCACTGCTGTAACTCCCGTCGCGGAAGTCAGTAGTCGAACGACTGCAACCGCGCCGAAGCCGGCACTGTTCTCGGTTACAAAACCGCCCAAGCGCCTGGCTGCCAAGTACGACGTCACGCGCATTGGCGATCGCG
>JAFAUE010000168.1 GCA_019243475.1 Acidobacteriota bacterium
TCTGGTTCTTCTTACTCCTGAGGGGAATGTCCGGCAGACGATGGTGGCCGGGCGAATCGCCGGAAGTTAGACCCATCCAGACGTGACCACTGGAGTGCTGACCCTCAGCCGGCAAATTCCCTGCGCAGGGAATTTTGCAGGGAAAAAATTCCCGCAGAAAAAAAGTTCTACGCGGCGACCGCATAAACACTGGTGATTTGCAGAGAGGCAGGGAATTCGCAGGGAAAATGCAGGGAATTTGCGTCGAGCCAGCGCCTGACAACGGAATATCGGTTCCACCTGCGTAAAAAGTTCCCTCCACTCTTCACCTGCTACCACGAAGCTTCCATTTGGCGTTGAAAAAAACGCTGCTTCTGCCGAGATAGTCGGCACCGAATACAATCGACTTCTTCATGGATCCTAAGCAAACATCCAAGCCCAGCAAGAATGGCTTCCCGCATTTCATGCTCAAGGAAATTTACGAGCAGCCGGAGGCCGTGCGGCAGACCATTGAGGCCTGCGTCAACTCCGCCGGACACATTGCCTTACCCGCCTGTCGTATCAGCGACGACGATGTGAAAAAGCTGAGGAAAATCGAAATTGCCGCCAGCGGCACCAGCCGTCACGCCGGGCTGGCCGGCGAATTCATGATCGAGCGCATGACCTGCATACCGGTCGAGGTTGATTTCGCCAGCCAGTACTGTTACCGCGATCCCATCGTCGAGCCGGGCGAACTGGCGGTCTTTATTTCCCAATCCGGGACAACCGTCGATACCGTGGCAGCGCTCCATGTGGCGCGCGACAAAGGCTCCAAGACCCTGGCCATCTGCAACGTGGCCGACACGCCGCTTACGCGCGATGCTGACGCCAGGCTGCTGACCTATGCAGGCATCGAGACGTCCATTGCCGCGACCAAAAGCTTCACCACCCAACTCACTGCGTTGTTTCTGCTGGCCGCGCACATTGCGCGTGTGCGCGGAAGCTCGGATGCAGCCCTAGACGCGGCACTTCGTCTTGTTCGCAAACTGCCCGATGAGATTGAGCGCGCACTCAACCAGAATGACCGCTGTCTTGCTCTGGCGCGCAAGTTCTCACAATATGAGTCTTTTCTTTTCCTGGGACGCGACATCGACTATCCCATCGCGCTCGAAGGAGCGCTGAAGCTCAAGGAAGTTTCCTATATTCATGCCGAGGGCTATCCCACGGGAGAGATGAAACATGGTCCCAGCGCGATGATCGATGAGACGGTTCCGGTCGTCGTGCTGGCGATGCGAGACCAGTCGAACCCGGCTTCACGTCTGCGCTTTGAGAAGACACTTTCTAATATTCGAGAGCTGAGCGAACGGGGAACTCCGGTGATTGCGGTGGTGAGTGAAGGCGACCGCGAAACCATAACAATCACCCCGCATGTCATCGAGGTGCCGGATGTGCCCGTGTTGCTGCAGCCGATCGTCGAGGTCGTGCCTCTGCAGCTCTTTGCCTATCACGTCGCGGTGCTCAAAGGGAGAGATGTGGATGCGCCGAGGCATCTGTCGAAGTCGGTAGTGGTGGAGTGAGGAATCGGGTTATCGGGTCATCGGGTGATCGGGTCATCTGAAAACCGATGATTCATGCGCGCTCACAAGAAATTTTGTAAATGGGATTGACGCTACAGCTGCAAGCCTCTTCGCTTCCCGATGACCCGATGACCCGATGACCCGATGACTCGATCAGCCGATCCTTTCCACCGCCATCGCGACGGAATTTCCACCACCCAGGCAGAGGGCCGCGATGCCTTTGTGCCCCCCGCGCCGGATCAGTTCGTAGATGAGCGTCACCAGCACACGTGCACCGCTCGCGCCAATCGGATGTCCCAGGGCTACGGCTCCGCCATTCACGTTGACCTTATTCATGTCGATTCCGAGTTCGCGAACTACTGCTACCGATTGCACCGAGAATGCTTCGTTGATCTCGTAGAGATCAACTTCATCCGGTTTCCATCCCGTCTTTTTCCAGAGATTGCGGATGCCGTCCACCGGCGCCATCATCACCCACTTAGGATCCACGCCGCTGGTGGCCTGCCCGACGATGCGCACCATGGGCTGGAGCCCGAGGTCTTTGGCTTTTCGTCCGCTGGTGACGACCAGGGCTGCGGCTCCGTCGTTGATTGTCGAAGCATTGCCGGCGGTAACAGAGCCATCCTTCTTGAAGGCAGGCTTCAGGGCGCGAAGGCTGTCTGCGGTCGTGTCCTCCCGCGGACCCTCGTCTTTGTCGAAGACTGTCGGCGGCTCGCCTTTCTTGCGGGCTGGAATTTCTATAGGCATTACCTGAGATTTAAAGCGGCATTCTTTCCACGCCTGCACCGCCTTGCGATGCGAGTTCACCGCGAATTCGTCCTGTTCCTGGCGCGTGATGCCGTACTTTTCCGCGACGTTCTCGCCAGTCATGCCCATGTGGTAGTTGTTGTAAACGTCCCACAGGCCGTCGTTGACCATGGAATCGACAATCTGTGAGTTGCCGAGTCGATAGCCTTTGCGCGCTTGCGGCAACAGATACGGAGCGTTGGTCATCGACTCCATGCCGCCGGCAACCACGATCTCCGCGTTTCCGGTTTGGATTGCCTGGGCCGCCAGCCCCACAGCCTTAAGTCCCGATCCACAAACTTTGTTGATCGTGAGAGCAGCGACTTCGGGCGGCAGTCCCCCATTGAGCGCGGCCTGACGTGCGGGGTTTTGTCCGAGCCCTGCCGAGATCACGTTGCCCATGATGCACTCATCCACCTGCTTAGGCTCGAGTTTGGCGCGCTGCACTGCTTCTTTTACGACCAGTGCTCCGAGCTGTGGAGCTGTGAACTCGCTGAGTGCTCCCTGAAATTTCGCGATAGGAGTGCGCACTGCAGAAACGATAACTACATCATCCATGAAGACCTCAGTAATTTGCCGCGTCCACTTGTAACGTGCGATGCTCGCCTTCGTGCGACAAACTCTTCATTATAGATGTCAGACGGCAGCGATTCGCTGCGCGGCACAGTCACAACTGCCGCTATGTAACGATTCGCAAAGCAGTCTCCCAGGGCGTGCTAACCTCACCCGTTCCCTACCGGGGAATGGTTCCGACTGGTTGAGAAGGAGCGACATTGAACGACTTTGAAATGCAATCTGCCCCACCAGCGGTGGGAGCGCCACCGCTTGAGCCACATGGACAACGTCGCCTCTGGGCCTATGTTTACACCTTCATTTTCGCTGCACTGATTTTATTCGTCTCACTTGCAGGAGCAGACCGCCAGGTGCCGCTCGCGCGCCGGGGCCGCGGAGTCTTCTACGCAGTCACCATCGCGTCTGAGCTTGTGCTCCTGCTGCTCGCGTGGCTTGGCATCCGATTTTCGGGGACGCGCCTGAGAGAAATCATCGGAGGCAAGTGGAGAGTCGTGGAAGATTTCCTTCTCGATCTTGCCCTGGGATGCGGATTCGCTATTTTTCTGCTGATCGTCGTTGCCAGTCTGGGGTATGCGCTCGGCTTGAACCGCCACCCGGATCAAGGCAAGCAGGTCATCCTGGCCGTCGCACCTAAGACTGGCGAAGAGCTTGCGCTGTTTCTATTCCTCAGTATGACGGCGGGAGTAGTCGAAGAGATCGTCTTCCGCGGATTTCTGCAGACGCAGTTCGGCAAGCTCTTCCGCAATGTATGGATTGGCATGTTTGTCTCCGCCATTCTGTTCGGACTGTCTCACGCTTATGAAGGCAAGCCGCGCATGTTCATCATCTTCATCCTCGGCGCGATGTTTGGCACAGTGACGATTCTGCGCAAGAGCCTGCGCGTCGGCATGATCGCTCACGCGCTGTTCGACGGCATTGTGGGGGCGCTGGCTATGTTCGCCATCAAGAGCGGTGCCCTGAAGTGAGCGCGCGAGGAATGAACACAAAGTCAGAAGCTCACGCGGATTACGCGGATTTGGCGGATGCACGCGGGTTGAGGAAGCTGCAGTTCATCGACCCGACATTTCCCGAGGCGGCGTTCTTAGACAGCAATTTTCAATCCAGGAACTTTCAATACAACTTCTTCTTGTGCTCTTCTTTGCTGCTGGCGATCCGCTTGAATCCGCTCAATCCGCGTGATCCGCGCGAGATCTTCGGTCTGTCCCAAAATGGTAAAAGCGCAAATTAAGAGCGCGAATGTCCCGCGCGATGACTTTGGTCACGTGGTTTTTGGGAGCGGGAGAACTCAAAGAACAACTCGCGTCAAGCATTTTTTGCTTGACATAGTTTTTCAATGACTCTATACATTCAACAATTGCAACAAAAGATCGTTGCGAACTCGATTGAACAATCGAAAGGGAGAATAGAACAATGGCAACCAAGAAAGCCGCGAAGAAAAAGTCAGCCAAGAAGAAAAAGTAAGAGCTGACCAAGGCAAAGTAGAAACGGGGGACGCTGACAGCGTCCCCCAAAGTTTTTTAGCGCGAGAGTCGGAACAGCAAAGTGAGCGCCGCGGAAATGTCTAGCCGCGTTGTATGACAGCAGCCGGGCGCTGCTCGCGAAGAGCAAGCATTCGCTGCACAATCCGGAATCCCAGAAGAACAACCAGAATCGCAGCCATCCTCTCCGGGCGAGTGAGATCGCGTTTGACCAGCCACCAGAAGTGGATTACGCCCGCAATAGCGCTCGCGTACACGAGGCGGTGGAGCGTCTGCCACCGTTTCCCGCCAAGGCGACGAATGGAACCTGCCGTCGAGGTGAGCGCAAGAGGCAACATCAGCAGCCATGCGCTCATGCCTACGGTGATGAATGGACGTTTGTAGACGTCTTTCACGATTTCGTGCAGATCAAAAAATTTGTCGAACCAGAGGTACGTCATCAGATGGAGACAGCCGTAGAAGAATGCGAAGAGTCCGAGCGGGCGGCGAAAGCGGATCAGCCAGTTCAGGCCCGTAATTTTGCGCAACGGCGAAACTGCCAGGGTGATGAGGAGAAGATAGAGGGTCCAATGTCCGGTGGAGAGCGTGATTTCGCTGAGTGGATTGGCGCCGAGCTCGTCGTGCGTTGCTTTCCACGCCAGCAGACCCGCTGGCGACAGACATAACACCCAAAGAACAACTTTCAGTAGTGCGATCCAGCCGAACCGGCGCACATGGCTCTCTTTGACGGAGTGAAGGCGCTCCGGCATTCAGTAATACTTCTTCAAGTCCATGCCGTTGTACATGCTCGCGACCTGGTCGCCGTAACCGTTGAACATCAGCGTCTTGCGTTTCAGGAACTCGCCGATGCGGCGTTCGGTCGCCTGGCTCCAGCGTGGATGATCGACGTTGGGATTCACGTTTGAATAAAAGCCGTATTCGTTGGGCGTCGCTTTGTTCCATGCGGTCGGCGGCTCGCTGCCGACGAAGTCGATCTTCACGATCGACTTGATGCTTTTGAACCCGTACTTCCACGGCACCACGATGCGCACTGGCGCCCCATCCTGATTTGGGAGGGTTTCACCGTACAGCCCGAATGTCAGCAACGTCAGCGGATGCATGGCTTCATCCATGCGCAGTCCTTCGGTGTAGGGCCAGTCGAGGACTTGAGCGCGCTGCCCGGGAAATTGTCCGGGATCCCAAAGCGTAGTGAACATCACGTACTTGGCTTTGGAGGTGGGCTGCACCTGATTGATGAGGTTGCTGAACGGGAAGCCGACCCACGGGATCACCATTGACCAGCCCTCAACGCAGCGAAGGCGATAGATCCTGTCTTCGAGCGTTGCCAGCTTCATCAACGAATCGAGATCGTAGGTCTTCTTCTGTCCCACCGCACCGCCAACTTTTACCTGCCAGGGATTCGTGCGGAAATTACGAGCCAACTCGGCCGGGCCGTATTTGTCTGTGCTGAATTCGTAAAAGTTGTTGTAGTTGGTGATGTCCTTGTAAGGCGTTTGCTTCTCGTCGGTGTCGTATTTGCTTTTGACTGCAGAAAGCTTGGTATTTGCTTCAGCGGCTGTCGAAGGTTCTGTCAACTCGCTCACGGTGTAGGCCGCGGCGAGAGCACCACCCGCTGCAACTGTGGCGCCGGTGATGAATTGCCGGCGATTCATGTAAACAGACTTGGGAGTGATTTCAGACGAAGGGATATCAGCTGGCTTCTTAATGAGCATGACTAGCCTTATTTTAAAGTCATTTTAGGTACGTCTAGTCGTGGCATCCGGATGAGTGACTTTAGTTCACCGCGCGAAGTTTGAGTTGGGATGAATAGCCTGTTCAGACGGTGTATGATCACGACAAATGCAACCCGACTCAACCATTTCCAAGAGAAGCTCTGAAATCAGCGAACAGACACAGGCTCGTCAAAAAAAAGCCAAAGAACTGCAGAGCTTACTGGATGCGGGTATCGCACATTTATCTGCCAGGGAAAAGCAAAAGCGTAGAAGCGCGGCCAAAAAGGCGCTCACGCGTCATCTGAATAGGCGCTCCACTTCTCATGAATTCTTCCAAAGCCTTTCCCTTTAAGAGGAAGTGCTTTTCTGCGATCTCACGCGCTTTTTTAACGTCGTCTGGGTCGTAAGGGCTAAGCCGAAGCAAAAGTTCAGCGACATTTAGGTCTCGGTGTTCTTTTCGGACGATGTCACTGCGAGACGGCCGCTTCCCCTTCTTCATGTGCTGTTATTGTCCCTTTTTGCAACATCACAGAGCCAACTGCGTCTTAGTGCTCGGATGCAAACTGCATTCGCACCTGCGTGTGAACATCGCAGATTCATATTAGAGCTAAAATCCCACCATCACCGGTTCAGGTTGTAGCCTGATGCCGAATGCATTCCAGACGCCTTCCTGCACTGTGTTCTTAAAGCTCACGATTTCAGTTGCGGTTGCGCCACCACGGTTCACGATGGCCAGGCTGTGCTTTCGTGAGATTCCAACGCGGCCTTCGCTGTAGCCTTTGCGAAATCCAGCATGCTCCACCAGCCACGCGGCTGAGACCTTTACCTGGCCGTCGGGAGCGACGAATTGCGGCGGCTTTTGCTCGCGGCAAGCAGGCAGAGAAGCAATGCGTTCGTATTCGGCGGAGGAAAGAATTGGGTTCTTGAAGAAAGACCCTGCGCTGCGGCTGTCTTCGTCATCCGGGCTGATGAGCATGGCTTTGCTCGCACGAATAGTACGGACAGCCTCGCGAAGCTGTTGCAGTGTTGGATTACCAGTG
>JAFAUE010000171.1 GCA_019243475.1 Acidobacteriota bacterium
GGCGCGCGCTACCGCAGGCTGCCTCTCGACAATCTGGCGCGCTATGAGGGCTCCGGAATTTACTACGGCGCGACGAATGTCGAAGCCCAGTGGTGCGGAGGCGAGGAGGTCATCGTCGTTGGCGGCGTAAACTCCGCTGGACAGGCCGCGGTCTTTCTTTCCGAAAGCTGCCGGCATGTGCATGTGCTGGTCCGCTCCGAAGGTCTGGCGGACACGATGTCCCGCTATCTGATTCGACGCATTGAAGACAGCCTCAAAATCACGCTGCATCCGTTTACCGAAGTGGATGCTCTGAGCGGCGAGGGCCATCTGGAGTCAGTCCGGTGGCGCGATAATCGCACCGGCAAGACCGAGACGCACAACATCCGTCATGTGTTTCTGATGCTGGGGGCCGATCCCAATTCGGGATGGCTGGATGGCTGCATAGCCCTCGACGACAATGGCTTTATCAAGACCGGCGGGGACCTCAAGCCGGACGATTTACGCGACACGCAATGGCCGCTTGCTCGTACACCGTTCCTGTTGGAAACCAATCTTCCCGGGGTGTTCGCCGTGGGTGACGTCCGCTCCGCCAACGTCAAGCGCGTTGCTGCCGCAGTGGGCGAAGGATCGATCTCCATTCACCTGGTGCACAGAGTACTGGCTGAGTAGCAGGCGCGAGCTCACGGGACAACTCTGCCGTTCGATCACTATTGCGAAGTCTGTGGCGTCAGGCTTGCATTGGCCGACGAAATCGGCACTACCGGCACGGTGACGCGCTGCACTGTCCCAGGATCGTCGCGCAGCTTCAGATAGAGCAGGCCTTCGCTGGGATGCGAGACGTCAATCGCATTTGCGGTGAAGCCGTCGGGCACCTGTACGCTGTCGCTGAAGTCCGAACTAGCCGCCACGGCATTCAGCAGAAAGAGATCTGATCCATCCAGCGAACAAGACTTTGATCCGGCGAGTGCGCAGCGAACATCCTTCAAGACCGGCAATCGAACGAGTACTCCTAGATCCTGCCATTCGCCAGCGGTGCCGTTGCCATCGACGGCGCGAAAGCGCATAGGTCCAAATGCGGAAGAGCCAAACATCTTCTGCGGATCGATGATGCCCAGCGCGGTCTGCGTGTCCTGCAGAATCAGAGAGCCGTTCGCCAGGCTGAGAACTGCTTTGAACGACTCGTCTGCGGCGGCAACCTCGATTTGCTCCGATCTGGGAAACGCCTCCGGCGCGACGCTCTTCACGAAGAAGACGATGCGCGCGTTTGTGGGTAGATCGTTATTGCTGCCAAGTTGAATCGGAGAAGGAGCGCTCTGGTCTTGCTGCACCCCCTTACTCACAAGCACAACTTTGGGGCGCGCCGACAGCACAGTTGCCGGAAGCTGAAAGCTTCTGCCATCTTTGAGGATGACGTTGGCCATGAGCTGCTGCGGCTGCAGTCCGGTTGTGGCGGACTGAGCGCGGAGAACAAGTTCGTCCTGTTCATTGTTTCTGTCCAGTTTGCCCGGCACAAAGCGAACGCCATTCAGCTGCAGGCTTGCCACTTCGTCGAGCCGCTTGCCTTCGAGCACGCCGTCGGTGTCGCCGGCGTGCAACGAAAAGCGATCGAACTTTGCTGCTTCGGCGTAGGTCTGTAATGCGATGGAATCCGGCTTCTTAAGTCCGTACTGACTTATGCGGACTTCGATGCGTCCCGGTTTGGCATTTTCGAGAGGCACCGCGAGCTCCATCTCGTTCGGCTTCGTAGCCTTCCAGGACAGTGCAGTGTTCTTGTTGTCGTCGCCGTGCAGGCTTACGTCGCTGACGCATGTGAGGTCCTGAGCCGCGACATGCAGCTTGTCCTCGCGGCCGACAATCAGAGCCGAAGCATCGGAACTCTCGATATTCCAGGATTGGGAATGAGAGCTTTTGAGTTTGAACTGTGGTCCGCGATAATGATCGAATCCCCATGAACCTTCAAGGGTCCCAGATTCTTCCGGACGCAACAGCGATGGATCCACATGGCCGGTATCGACCACCAAGCCGCCTTTTCCCGGATCGGGAGTCACAGGCAGTTCGAGCGCCTTACCGTTCTTCTGGTCGATGTGCAGCACCAGGTTATGCCCGAGCTGAGTGGCAAATAGAAGCGGCGCTCCATCGACCGGCAGCACCAGCGATGGACTCTCCGCGCAGTATTGCTGCTTAGGATCTAACGGACGCAGTGGAGGAAACTGGGCTTTCTGTACCGGCGGGAGAGCCACCACGAGGACCGACATCGGCTTGCGGAACGACGGAGGATTGTTCAACTTCAGGTTCAAAGAATCTTTTTCCGGCGTCGCCAGCGCTGGAATGTAGGCGTAGCTTGCGCTGTGCAGCGATCCCATGATTCTCGCTACGTCGATGACTGCTCCCACATACGCGCTATACGCGCCGGCGCCGCCCAGTCGCGAGTAGCTGAGCTGGTTCATGAGATCGGCGGTTGTTCCATTCGCGAGCTGCGCTACAAGAGTCTGGCTGTGTGGATCGTCCATCACCAGGCCGTCGCTATGCTGCGTGAGACACGAGGCCTGCTCGTTTGCAGGCTTGTCGAAGCAGTCGGGATCGAGCTTCATTTTCAAGCTGCGCGCGAGCAGCGGCGTTGTCTGCTGCAGCGCTTTGGGATCCGATTCCGATATCGTCTTGATCTCAGCCAGATAGCGCTCCAGGCGCATGCGATCCATGCCTGCTTGTTGCAAGTCTTGCGCTGCGCGCACGAATGCGCCGGGACGTCCACGCACCGCCGTCTTCAGAGCGCCGAAGCCGCCAGTCGCATCCGGAGCGAGGAAGATGAGCGCCTGCTCTGCTCCGTCTGGAACGGTGACAAAGGTCCCTTCGTCGCGAAAATCCTTGTTCCAGGTTTCAATTCGGGTAAACCAATCCTCGGGCGGAGGGTTGGTTGAGCCGCGCAGAAAGGCAACGATCATCAAGTACTTGGTCGATTGGCTTTCAGGAAAGTTGGGATGCAGCCAGAGCCTGTCACCCGCCTGGAGATTCGGGACCTCAGAGATCGGCAGCGTAGCTTTGGCGCGCTCGACACGGATGTCGACATTGGGACCTGCGAGATCGAAGCCGGGACCATCGGCAAAGGCCGACAGACTAATAAGGACAATGCAAGGAAGTGCTAAACGGCGAAACAGCATTCGTTCTATTTTAAGAGAGGGACCTAATTCCTTTG
>JAFAUE010000282.1 GCA_019243475.1 Acidobacteriota bacterium
GATTCTCGCGGCCAACGGCCAAAGTGCTGTTCAGCGATGTCGCCGTGATAGCTCCCTATCAAGGCATTACCGCTTTCCAATTCAGGATTATGAATGCCCGCAACAATCAGATCATCGAATTGGGCGCGCGGGTTTTGTTCTCGCGATTCGATGAGAGCGGCGGAAACCGGGTGCGCAAATATCATGAACTTCCGCTTGAGCGAGCCAGAGTCGTTTTTTTCCCTTTAGCCTGGACGATCGTTCATCCTATCGACGAGAAAAGTCCGATGTACGGCCTTACGCGCGAAGACTTGCTTGCCAGCGACGCCGAGTTTCTGATTCTACTCACGGGAATCGACGAGACCTTTTCGCAGACGGTGCACGCTCGATCCTCCTATCGAGGCGACGAACTTATCTGGGCGGCTAAATTCAGCAATTTGTATATCTATGACGACGATGGACACATTCTCGGTGTCAATATGGAACGCTTTCATTCCTTCGAGCCTGTGGAGCTTCCCCGCGCCGCCGCGCTTTCCGGCGATTAGAACCACGCCCGAGCTGCGGTTATAATCAATCCATTCGGCAATCCTGCCTGGAGTTCATCCACAACCAATGATTAAGTTCCTGCAAACGCCGACCAAGGCGAAGAAGTTCGTTCTGGGCGGCCTGCTTGTGGTCGTTACCGTGATGATGGTCATCACGCTGATTCCCGGAATATTCGACAGTCTTACCGGCAGCACCGGTCGCGGCGTCTATGCTAGGGTCGACGGCCGGGAAGTCACGACGGCCGACATCGAAAAGCTTGCCGACCAGATTGTGCGGCAGCAAACCAGAGGACAGAACGTCCCGCCGGAGTTCATGCAGTTCTTCATGCCGCGAGCCCGGCAGCAGGCGGCCAGCGAGCTGGTTACGCGCTCCGCACTCGTCGCCGAAGCGCGCCGGATGGGCCTCCAGGCAACCGATCAGGAAGTCCGCGATTTCCTTCACCAGGGTGGATTTGGCGAATACCTGTTTCCCGGCGGAAACTTTATTGGGCAGGCGAACTATGAGAGCTTCGTCAGCCAGCAGTTTCATATGAGCGTCGCCGATTTCGAGAACACCCTGGTGAAGAACCAACTGTTGATCGGCAAGCTTATGGCAATGGTCCAGGCCAACGCCACGGTCCCTGAGGCCGATGTGAAGGCCGACTACATCAAACAAAATCGCAAAGTAAAGTTCGCGTACGCTGTTCTTACTACCGAAGACCTGATGAAGCAGGTGAAAGCTACTGACACCGAGCTGCGCGCCTACTTCGACAAGCACAAACAGGAATACGTAAATCCGGAAATGCGCAAGGCGCGATATATCGTGATTAATGGCGCTGCGCTCCCCGGGGCTCAAGTCACCGATGCCGACATCAAGCAGTACTACGACCAACACTCAGATCAATACAAGGTTCCCGAGCGAGTGCATGTCCGCCACATATTGATCAAGACGCCCACTCCCGGCCCCGACGGAAAGGTCGACCAGGCTGCAGTGAACGCCGCGCGAAGTAAGGCAGAAGACATCCTGAAGCAGCTCAAGAGCGGCGCGAATTTCGAGGAGCTGGCGAAGAAGAACTCCGACGATCCGGGCAGCGCAAAGAAGGGCGGCGACCTGCCTCCGTTCCAGCATGGCGCCATGGTTCCCGAATTTGAAAAGGCTGCCTACGATCTGCAGACCAAAGGCCAGCTCAGCGGATTAGTGCAGAGCAAGTTCGGCTTCCACATCATCCAGCTCATCGACAAAGAGCAGGCGCACACCAAGCCTCTCGAAGAGGTGAAAGGCGACATCGAGCCCATTCTGAAACAGCAGAAAGAGTCGAAAGCTGCAGACGAGCTGGCCCGCACGGTCGAAACTCAAGCCACAACCGAAGGCCTCGACAAAGCTGCCGCGGCAAGAAACCTTAAAGTTGAGACTTCAGACTTCTTCAAGAACACCGACTCGCTGCCGGGAATCGGACAGGCGCCCGACTTCATGGAGAAAGCATTTTCGACCAAGCCGAAGTCGCCGCCGGTGATTGCCCGCATTCCGAATGGCTATGCCGTGCTGCAGGTGACTGAGGACCAGGCTTCCCGGCCGCAGACCTTCGAGGAAGCCAAAGACAAGGTGCAAACCGCATTCCGCAACGAGCAGGCTGAGTCGATGCTGCAGCGCAAAACGCAGGAACTAGCCGAGCGGGCGAAGGTGCTGCACGATCTGAAAAAAGCCGCGACGGAACAAGGCGCGCAGTATAAACTCAGCGACCTCGTGGGCCAGCAGAGCCAGGTCCCGGAACTTGGCGCAATGACCGGTCCTCCTTCGGTGGCCTTTGACCTTGCCAAGGACCAGATCAGCGGTCCGATCTTCCCCGGCCGCAATGGCGCGGTGCTCGAAGTTGTGGATCAGCAGGAGCCTTCAGCCGAGGACTTCGCCAAGAACAAGGACGTCGCTCGCGAGCGCACATTAACGCAAAAGCGCCAGGAGAACTTTGAACTGTTCGCGTCGAACCTCGTCACCACCATGGAGAACGACGGACGCATCAAGTACAACCGCGCGGAACAGCAGCAATTAGCGGGTACTCCCGCAGGCAGCTAAGCTTTTCCAATTGATCTCGTGCTGCCCAGCCTGATTGGGCAGCATTTTTGTTTCAGGCGTAACATCTCTGTTTTGCGGAATTCCTGATGCCATTCGACCGAGCCTGCGGAACGCTGTTGCACATCACCTCGCTGCCTTCCCGCGATGGCATTGGCGATCTTGGAGAAGAGGCCTATCGCTTCGTTGACTTTCTCGCCGATTCCCGCCAGCGCTTGTGGCAGGTCCTGCCGATCAGTCCTGCAGGCACGGGAAACTCGCCTTATTCGGCGACTTCGGCTTTCGCAGGAAACCCGCTGCTGATCAGTCTTGAGCGGCTGGCGCAGAAAGGATGGATCGCCAACACCGGCTCAGCGCGTCCGCCGAAGTCTAGCTGCCATGTCGATTTTGAGCAGGTTGGCGCGCATAAGCTGCCGCTGTTGAGGCAGGCCGCAGAGCAGTTCCTTGATCGCGCAAATGGAGACTCGAAACGCAGATTTGAGGAATTCTGCTGGCTCAACGGTTGGTGGCTTGAGGATTACGTCCTCTTTGAAGTCATCCGCAACCAGCATGGGCAGAAGAGCTGGATGGACTGGCCCGACGATCTTCACCGCCGCGAGCCCTCTGCCATCGAGAAAATTCAGCGCGAGCAGGCGCGCGAGCTCATGGTCACGCGCGCCATTCAATTCTTCTTCTTCGAGCAATGGCGCGCTTTGCATCAGTATTCCGCCGCGAAAGGCGTAAAGCTGATCGGCGATGTCGCGATCTTCGTGAACCTCGATAGCGCCGACGTCTGGAGTCATCCCGAAAACTTCCAGCTCGACGACGACCGGCGTCCGATCTGTGTTTCCGGCGTCCCCCCGGATTTTTTCAGCAAGACCGGACAGCGCTGGGGCAATCCTCTCTACCGCTGGGACGCTCTGCGACAACGCGGCTTCGACTGGTGGATTCAACGCATGCGCTGGGCTCTGCAGACCTGCGACATCATCCGCTTAGATCATTTCCGCGGTTTTGAGGCGTATTGGGAAATTCCCGCGCACGAAGAAACCGCAGTCAACGGGCGCTGGGTCAAGGGGCCCAACCATGACTTGTTTCACGCCCTGCGCCACGCGCTGGGTCCGCTGCCGCTCATTGCCGAGGACCTCGGTACCATCACTCCCGAAGTGGAACAGCTGCGCCGCACCTTCGAGATGCCGGGCATGAGGATCCTGCAGTTCGGATTTGGGAATCCCGGTGCGCATATCTACCTTCCGCATAAGTACGAGCGCAATACCGTGGTCTATACCGGCACACACGACAACGACACGACTGCTGGCTGGTGGAAGTCGGGCGCGACAAAAGACGAGAAAGCGGCGGTCGAGGCGTATCTCGACATCGATTCGAGCGATGTCCACTGGGCGTTTGTGCGCGCCGCCGCCACCTCCGTTGCCGATCTGTGCATCATCCCCATGCAGGACTGGCTAGGCCTCGACAGCGACTGCCGCATGAACATCCCCTCGCGTCCGGAAGAAAACTGGACCTGGCGGCTGGAAAAAAACGCCATAACTCCGAAATTGACTGCAAGGATACGAAACCTTGTAGAAGTAACAGACCGCGATCCTATGCCTAATGCGACGCAGCAGGGAAGACACGCTCCGCAGGAAGAGTTCGCCGCTTAGCTTTTCTTGTCTAGGCGTATTCCCACTTGCGAGCGAGCCGGCGCGCGATCGCGAACAGCGTAATCCCAATCAAAACCAGCACCAGCACCTGCTGCCAGAGATGGGTGATCGGTTCGTCGCGCCAGAAGACTTTGGTAAAGCCGTCGATGGCCCAGGCGTTAATGGTGAGCAGCCCCGCCTTTTGCATTGCCTGCGGCATCAGAAACCGCGGAAACATGCTGCCGCCAACCGACGACATGATCAGAATCACCAGCGTCGAAATGGCTCCGAGCTGTGCGCGGGTGCGGCACGTGCTGGCCAGCAGCATGCCGAAGGCGGCCACGGCGAATGCCGTCGAGACTCCCATGACGGCGAATCCGCCGAGGTGCGGAATGAAGTCCAATTTAAAGACAAGCCATGCCCACACGAACATCAATATGAGCTGCGAGAAGGCCAGCAGAGAGCAGTAGCAGAGTTTTCCGGCGAGCAGGGTTCCCATCGTGACGCGGGAACTGAGCACACGATCCAGCGTGCCGCTTTCCGCTTCGTCGAGCAAGGAACCGCCTGCGCCGCTTGCCGTAAACAGCAGAAACATCACCCCAATGGCGGCGGCATAGAAAGAGATCATGGGATTGTTCTTGTTCTCCCCCACAACGTCACGCGTCTTAACAGCAATCGCCATTCCGGCTTCGGAGCTTTGTCCGGAGCGCTCGCTCCGCGGCCGGCTTTGCTCCCGTCGCAGCTGTTCCAGCTCGTTATTCATGCGCTTGCGCTGCTCAGGAGTAAATCCGCCGGCGTAGAGTTCCGTGTACTTCATGCCTTGCTCGGCCATGGCGTCCGGCATGGAGGTCATCGCAACCTTCTGCAGGAGCCCGGCGATTACTTGCGGCGCGACCATGTCACTGCTGTCTTTGAGCATTGTGATCTCGGTGCGCTGAGCGCCGGGTGCGAAGGAGATAGGATTGTTGCCAAAGCCGGCAGGAATCACTAGAGCGACCGGCGCGTCACCTGCGCGGACCGCAGCTTCGGCGCTGGTTGCTGTGTATTCCGGCTGCTCGACGCCTCGCTTTGGGTCGGGACGCGTCTTCACAACCAAAGACTCCTGGGCCAGACCACGAATGAGTTGCTGCGAAGCGTGGCTGTGATCTTCGTCAGCAATCAAAACCGTGATGCGCGGAGTGGTGTCGTGCCGCCCGCCAAAGATCACGGCGAAAATGGTGAAGAACGCAATCGGCAGGATAAAACTCAGGGCCAACGCACCCCGGTCGCGGCGCAGTGCGGTGAAGCCGGCGCGGATGATCGCGAGTATTAGTCTCGTAACTCCCTCCCGGTAAGGTGCAGAAATACAGACTCCAAATTCGGCTTTCGCAGAGAGACGTCAACCAATTCGTGACGGGCGGCGGCAGCGGATTCGAGCAAAGAAGCAATTTCCGTCGGACGTTCGAGAGTGAATCGAGCAATGCCGTTGTCGAATGCTCCGCCGCGTTCTTTTACCCAGGCCGAGACACTTTCGTCTGTCTTCCCGAATCGGGCAAACACCTCGCTGCGAGAAGCGAATGCGTCTGTGACCAGGTCTTCTTTGGTTCCCTGCGCGATGATTCGTCCGTGATCGATAATGGCAATTCGATCGCACAATCGCTCGGCTTCTTCCATGTAGTGCGTGGTGTAAACCATGGAGATCCCCTGCGTGCGCAGCTTCTCGATCATTTCGAAGATGCGATTGCGCGATTGCGGATCGACGCCGACTGTTGGCTCGTCCATCAAGATGACTTTGGGACTGTGGATCAATCCGGCAGCCATATTGAGCCTTCGCTTCATTCCTCCGGAGAAGCTGGAGACGAGGTGGTCGGCGCGATCGGCGAGTCCCGCCCAGTCGAGGCAGCTTGTAATAGCGCCATTGAGCGACGTGCGACTAAGCCCGTGATACTGGCCGAAGGCCTCGAGGTTCTCGCGGCAGGTGAGCCTCGGGTAAAGAGCCAGGTCCTGCGGAACCCAACCCAGGGCCATCCGCGCCTGGTTCGAGTCTGCCGGCGAGCCAAACACCAGCGCAGTTCCCGAATCCGGAATTACCCGTCCCACGATGCTGCGGATTAGTGTGCTTTTCCCCGCGCCATTCGGGCCCAGCAGGCCGAGGCATTCTCCCGGATTTAGCTCCAGCGAGACTCCATTCACAGCGGTGAGTTCCCCAAACCGCTTCACCAGATCGTGAATGCGAAGGGGCAGAGATGGAGGCGTTGGAGTGGTGGCTGCCGCAGTCATCACCGTGGAATGCTGGTCATTGTAACGCGGCCGACGAAATGAAGTGATACTGGGCTACTGGGAATCGAGCCCCGGCTTCAAGATTGCAAGTCTTCTTGCTTGCTGGCTTGGCACGGTACTGGGCTCATTTTCCAGGATCTGTGCGGAAAGTCCCTTTCTCTTCAAACGCCCGAGGTGCGTTCTGACATTCCTGGCGAGCACATACGACCTACCCAATATCGTTCTTCCGACGAGAACGCTTTCGGTTCGTCTGCACTGAGTCGCAAACTGAAATTTATACTGCTCGGCTCCGCGAAGAAAGTCGTACTGGCTGAGCCTTTCATGAATTGCCGCTTTGATGCCAAGCAGAACGAGAATCGTTCCCGGGCTATAGCAAGCGACTCGTGAGTGGGGATCGAATCCGCTTTGGTACTGCAGGGCCGTGTGTCCGGAATGAAAATTCAGCATCGCGGCAACCGGGTTGCCGGCATCCTCTATGACGTACAAGCGGAATGGCGAATTGGAAGTTTCCCGTTTCGCAACTGCATGAAGAAATTCCCGATAACCCGGTCTCCCTAGAGTGCCAGCTACTCCCAACGACTGCCAGCGCAATGTGTGGAGGCGAACCAGGCCGTCGATTGCTTCATGCACTTCATCGCATGCAGTGTACTGTTTAATCTGAATTCCATGTTCGTCTAAGCGCCGCAGTGCTCGGAGAAAGTGCTTTCTGCGCCTTCCACCTAAAGTTCCCAGATATTCATCGAAGCTCTTCGGGAGCTCTATGTACGGACATACACTCTCGGGCAGCTTGAGAAAGCTGAATTGACAAGTGGAGGACCATTGCTGCAAGTCGGCGGTGAGTTCGTCATGCGCAGCAACTGCATTCAGCCTGAGAATGTCCCATCGCGGTTCCGCGCTTGCCAACCAGTTAAAGGCGGCTTGCATTGCTTTCGGGCGCTGCTCAGAGTCGCAGAGCGCGCCCAGATATTCGCCGCATACGAGATCGCTGCCGCCGAACCCAACTGCCCTGAACCCAAATCTCGACGGAGCCAGGCATAAGGGAAGAAGCGCCACCAGTGAACCAGCTCGGCGAATGGTCAAAACCAGCGGTTTTGCTTCTGGCTGGATATGCGCGATCCACGAGAGGAACCATGCAGGCCGCAGAAAGAAGACGTCCCCTCCGTTCTGTTGCGCCAGATGTTCCCACTCCGGCACAAGGGTCTCCAGAGCCGGCACTTCGGTGATGGCCTCGACTTGGAATGTCCCCTGCCGCATAGTTATCGTATGGCTCTCGCAACTTTCGACAGCCCAGCGAAAGCTTTGTATTTCAATTCGTCTTGCCAAGGAGACTTTCCTACAGGACTTGGCGCAAAACCAAAGCGACGGAGTTGAGCATTGAGCCAATAAATGTTTCTTTGTCTCTTGGACTGGCTGCTGCGAAACGTGATGCTGAAAGAGACAGACACATCCGGCCCGTTCTGGACCCAATGCGGCGCCATTACAGGACAGTGAACGCCAATTCCCGGACTCAGGTGAGCTACGAAAGCTCGATCTCGAAACTCTTCATTGAAAGTCAACAGGCTGAGGTTTTCGGCGAGGCAGAATCTTTCAATCGTCTGCTCCGGCAGGATCTCACGGTCGAATGGGCTAAATATACTCACTGTTTTCCGACCGCGAATCTGCAGCAGAAAATTTATTTCGGGATCGATATGAAATGGCGTGATGGAGTGGGGGGAGCTTATGAAGATGAATGCTCTCGCGTCGCACATCCCCGTTTCGAGGGGTTCTGAGTGAATTCGAACTTCATCAAGGCATTGCGTCAACAGCTCGCGATATGCGGAGTCATTTTGAACATTCTTCAGCACCATCCACGAGTGGCACTCCTCGATGCGTCGAATTGTTTCTTCGGCGGAAAGTCCATTTGCGGGTGCATTCTCGAGATCTGCAGAGACACTCAACGTCCCGTTGTTGTACTTCACGCTCGCAGGATCCAGCCGGCGAGAGAGTTCGATCAGGGCCGGCAGTTGCAACAAAGGATGATCTGCTAGGTGATGTTCAATCAAAAACGGTTCGCGGTTGAACTTGGCCGCAAAGATGTCTGGGTTAAAGTCCAGCGATTTCACCTGCTCGGCCACGGTCTCCGTGCTCTGAATGCCTCCGACGTGCAGCGTGCTCATGCAGACCTCCGTGGGTGGATGGCAATAAGGCTTTTCACTCGACGCATCGCCCACTTTGCGAGCGGCATTGCTGCAACAGCAAGTTCAGGCAATCCAGATCGGGGGGCCACTAACCAAGATTGCATCGAACGCCGTCCCTTCCAAAGGTGATTCGCCATGAAGTGACCGGGGTCGGCGCAAGAATCCATCCACTGCAGGTCGCATCTCCGCTGAAAAACACGGATATTTTCCAATTCGAGCAGAACTCCCGGTGAGAATGCGCGATACTCTTCGTCGTAGGCGATCTTGAAAGAAAACGATCCGGGCGGCCTCAAGAAATTGCACTTGTAAGCGATGGGTCGGCCGTTCAATGTCAGGCGCAGCATCATCAACTGTTGCTGCTGAAATGCCGACTTGGTTGCCCGCGTAAAGAAGGTGCGGCTGGCGGGGTTACACGCTATTGCGCTGCCGGCAGCTCCCTTCCATCCCGCTGATTCCAAGGCTAAAAAGCCCTCAATCCACTGATCCACGTCACCGCTATGATCCAACTCTTCGTATGCCACTTCACCGCGGTCGGAGAGACGTCTCTCTAGGCGGCGGTAATCTTTGAGCTTATGTCCCGGAATGGCACTCCGCAGCATGTTCTCGGCGTCACCAATGTTTTCCAGCAAAGCCCTCGTGAATTGTGTTCGCACGTAAGGCACCAAACCTGCAGAGTTCAACTCCTCGATTGCCGCGGTACTGTTCGGTCCTTCCATCGGCATTGAAGGTAACTCGAGCAGATCACACGGGAAATCGTTTGACTTGGACCATCGCAGCAGAGTCTGGAACACCGGCCCTTCGAATTTCTTGCGCACCAGCGGGACGCACCATTGGAATGAAAGGTAATTCCAGAGTCGCGCGGTGCGCAGCGGTGCACGCGCGTATCGGTCGGTCACTTCAAAGGGAAAGAACCCGCACAAGAGACGTGCCCCTCTGTGGTCGGTGGCGGTGATGCAAACGAAACGAAATGAACCTGATTGCGCAAAGGAGTCAAGAGCAGGCAAGAGCATCCAGGGTTCATAAAAAACGTTTGGTTCTGAGGCTGCCGCGGATAGTTCGCCGAGTTCAGCCGCCAACGGGCGCAGCTCGGATGCTGCAGTAAGGATCTGGCAGGAGAACTTCGAAGACTGTGAGCGCAAGAAAGGAACTTCGGCTGGGCTACTTCGCTGCAAAAACAGGTCTGACTTGCCTCTAGGAGAGGTGAACGCCGGCCAGTCGTTAGTAGTTGCCATATTGGCGCGTTCGCTGACGAGCAAGCGGACGAGTTCTCAATGGCAGTTGGATAGGCCAACCAGGCAAGCCTGTTGTATGCGGCTGATGTTTTGTCCTAACTCAAAGAGTAGCGACTCAAAACCAGCCGCTAGTCCTGGGCCGACGCCGCATTTCCATTTTCGGAAAGTGCGTACAGTACAAGTTCCACGCGAGTAGACACGCCAAGCTTTTCGAAGATCTTGAACAAATAGCTTTTTACAGTGTGCTCGCTCAATCTCAGCCGCTCAGAGACTTCACGGTTGGTTAATCCATCGGCTACCAGCGCGACCACTTCGTCTTCCCGCTTTGAGAGCAAATTGCGACCGTTGGCTTTGAGCGGGCGGAACGGTTTTGCCGAAGCTACCGCGTGTACGAGGTATTCCAGTTCGCGGGTGCTTGCCCATATTTGTCCATTGCGGACACTTTGAATGCATTTCGGAAGAAGTGTGCTGGGCTCCGAACGGATGAATACTCCACGAGCCCCAGCACGAAAAGCGTCCACCACGAGATCGCGTTCACATTCTTCGAGCAAAAGCACGACCCGGGTAGGCACAGAATCGGGTCGTAGCGCACGCAGTACCGAGTATCCGGCGAAAGGTCCATCTACCAGCGACGTGCTGATCAGGGCAACATCAGGACGCCGCAGTGTGACCTCCTTACTGGTCTCGGTGGAGGTGAACTCACTGGGTAACAACACTTCAATTCGAGGATTTCGGCTGCGTTTGAGCGCCGATGCCATTAACTGCGACGTCATTCTTGACGTGTCTGCTATGAGACAACGAATGGCGTTTCCCTCGGCCATGGAACGCATTCTCCTGGTTCAACTGCTTGGAGGTGAGTAGCTGGACGAGAGGTTGGCTGCACCGTTCGTGTGTAGCTGAATAAATTTCAACATTCCCCTTTTGGCCTTCCAGTTCCTGGAAAACTGGCCGAAATCGCAAGACACGGCCGGCTAATACCAACTTTCTTCTGTAGCTCGCTACAGCAGCGACGAGCCTGTTCCTATATCCACGAACGAATGTAAGCGCGCTTGCAAAGCAAATGTCTCTCAAATCGGCCAAACATTGTTATCCACGTAATACTTTTCGTGATTACCTCCTATTTACTACTTCATCATCTCAATTCTTGCGCCACGGACCGCCGCTTACAGTGTTATTCAGCGGCGCAAGGTGCCAATTTGGAATTGAGATCCACGATTCGATATCGGCTGGACTTACCCATGACCTTTCGCTGGAAGGACGCGCAGGGACGCGAACAGGTCGGCGCAGGCTTTACACACGACGTTAGTGCAGTCTCCATTTTCGTATTCAGCCGGGATTTACCGCCGTTAAACGGCTTGCTGCATTGCGAAGTGAAGCTGCCAAGATTGCGCGATGCCGGCTGCGTGCCTGTTACGGTCTCCGGCAGAGTGGTGCGCGCAGTCACCAATGGAAACTGGCGCCAGCACGGATTTGCGGTCTTAGGTGAAATGCTGCGCCTTTGCACAGAAGTTTCAGGCGAACAGTCTGACGAGTTGGAGGACTTCGCAAGCGCTCCAACTTCCAGAGTTCGTCCTAACTAACTGAATATAAGTCGTTTAGGTCAATCATCCTATGTCGTTGACGCTGGCGAAGCCTTGCCTTGAAACAAGCCCGCTGCCTTGGCAGCCAATGGCGCAATCAGAGCCGCGTTGGTATGCAGCTAGTACGCAGCCCCGCCACGAGAAGACGGTGGCGAAGTTTTTGGCGACGAAACAAATCGAGGCATACCTTCCGCTTCATCGAAAAGTCTGTTCCTGGAATGGGCGACGTGCGGAGATTGATCTGCCGCTGTTTCCTGGATATGTGTTTGTGAAGCTGCCGCTCGAACAACGGATCCAGGTGCTGGAAAGTCCAAGCGTGCGCTCATTTGTGAGCTTCAGCGGAAGGCCGGCGGCGCTGCCGGACGAGGAAATCGAAGCCCTTAAGAATTCTCTAGCTGTACGTTGTGCCGAGCCTTATCCGTTTCTGCAAACGGGCAGGCGCGTGCGCATTGCCAACGGTCCCCTGCAGGGATTGCAAGGGACAATTCTCAGAAGAAAAGGAAAGCTTCGGATGATAGTTTCCGTCGATTTTCTTCAACGCTCGATCGCAGTTGACCTCGAGCCGACGGACTTACGCCTGGCCGCGTAAGTTCGCATTGGGAACTGATCGTAACCACGCCAACTCCCAAATAGCGACCATCTATCTATGTCAACTCTGCCTGTTGGTCTGAAGGTTCCTTCAGACCGTGTCCAGCTTCGCGAACTCTTCAACAATCGAAGGCTGCTTATATTGCTGTCGCAAGCATGGCTCGTGATAGTCACGTACTATCTCAGCTTCCTGCTGCGCTTCGATTTCAGTCCGGGTCACTCGGAACGTCAGCTCTTAATCCGCACTCTGCCCCTTATTGTCTTTGTCAAACTGGGAATTTTCTATTTATTCGGGCTGGTGCGGGGTTGGTGGCGTTACGTCGGAATGAGTGATCTTGCGGATATCACGAAAGCGGCTGGGCTGAGCTCGGCCATTCTATATCCCTTCATTGAGTCAGCTTTCCGCGGTACCGGTTACCCACGATCGGTACTGGCGATCGACCTTGCCTTAACGATTCTGGCGATGGGTGGAGCGCGCTTTGCCGTGCGCGCATACACCGAGCATGCGCAATCCTCAGCTATCAGAGAGCCGGCACTTATCGTCGGCGCCGGACAAGCCGGCAGCGCGATTGTGCGCGAACTAAAACATAACCCAGCACTCCGGTTCCGGCCGATCGGTTTTGTCGATGATGACAGGAGCAAGCGCGGCATCCGCATTCACGGTATCGCCGTTCTCGGCGACACCGCGGACCTTCCCAAGCTGATTGGGCAACACGAAGTCAAGTGCGTGCTCATTGCGATACCTTCTGCTACGGGTACGCAGGTAGAAGCAATCATCCGCAAGTGCCGTGAATGTAAGGTGGAATTTAAGATCCTCCCGTCATTGACGGAGAGATTTCATGAAACCGCCTCTGTCAAAGAACTGCGCAGCCTCAACGTCGAGGACCTTCTGGGACGTACACCGGTATTGCTTGATAATGAAACCATCCGCAAGCGCCTGGAGAACAAGACCCTACTCGTGACCGGGGCCGCCGGTTCGATTGGCTCTGAGATCGTCCGCCAGGCCGCGCGGCATAATCCACGAACGCTGGTCCTTTTCGAGCGCTCAGAGAACGATCTTTTCCGAGTCTGCAGTGAACTGGACGATCGATTTCCAAGCCTGCACTACGTCCCCGTAATCGGCGACATTCTTGACGTTGGTACCCTTCGCGACACGTTCGCGCTGCACCGGCCCAACTCCGTCTTTCACGCAGCTGCTTACAAGCACGTTCCCATGATGGAACAGAACTGCTTCCAGGCAGTGGTGAACAACATCTTTGGCACTTACAACGTTGCCCTCGTCGCCCGCCAATTCAATGTAGAGGACTTCGTAATGCTGTCGTCGGACAAGGCCGTGAATCCGACGAACATCATGGGAGTCACCAAGCGGGTTGCAGAGTTAATTCTGCTGGGGCTACAACATGAGAACACCCGCTTCGTTGCAGTCCGTTTTGGGAACGTACTTGGCAGTAACGGCAGTGTTCTGCCTATCTTCCAGCAGCAGGTCGCGCGCGGAGGGCCGGTAACGGTCACACATCCCGACGCTAAACGCTACTTCATGACTATTCCTGAAGCGGTCCAACTGGTGCTGCAGGCTTCGACCATGGGCCGGGGCGGGGAGATTTTCATTCTCGACATGGGTGAGCCAATCCGCATTCAGGATCTTGCTCGCAACGTAATCAAGCTCTCCGGGCTGGAACCGGGGGTGGACGTTCCCATCGTCTTCACTGGCTTGCGGCCGGGGGAAAAGCTTGTCGAAGAGCTGCTGACCGAGGGAGAGGGCATTACTCGCACCTGGCATGAAAAGATCCGAGTCCTCTCAAGCGCCGAAGTCAGCTTTGAACAGATTCGGCAGTGGCTCGATTCGCTCTCTGCACTGGTCGAGGCGAAAAACATGCACGGCCTGGTGTCGAAGCTCGCTGAGATCGTTCCCGAATACAAGCCAAGCGAAGAAGTTCTCTCGCGATGTCAGGTTGATTGTCACGATATTGCGCTGCAATACCGTCGAGCTCGTCCAAGTCTCGTTATCCTCGCGGAAACCGCCGCATAAATCTTTCTAATCGTGCTTCCCACATTTTCCGAACCAGCTGCACGAATCGTTTAAGGATCGGTATGAGTAATCATCTTCAGCCAATCAGCGCTCTCCCCGTTACTGCTCTCGAAAGCCTAGACGCGCCGTTGCCGGCGTCGCTTACCCCGCGGCAGCACTATGGCTCCTCGATCCCCGCGACCGGCGAGAGCGACTGGGCCCGTGTCCTTATCGTCCTACACAAAAACTGGAAGCTCGTGGCCCTGTTCCTGTGCACCGTTTTCTTTTCAACCGCACTGGTAAGCCTCCTGATGAAACCAGTCTATGAGCCGGAAGCAAAGATCGAGATCGATCCGCCCGGTCGGGAGATATTCTCGCTGCAAGCTGGTGGTGATGGCTCAGCCGATGCCGAATACATTGAAACTCAGTCGCAAAAGCTGCAGAGCGACGAACTGGCAGTGCGCGTGATCCGCGTATTGCATCTGGACCGCAACCCTGAGTTCAGCGGCAAACTTGCGCGCACTGCTTCATCGGCCTCCGGTACCGAGCAAGGTGATGCTCCCACGCTCACGTCGGCGGAAGGGGCCGCCTTAAGAGCATTTCGACAGAAACTCAACGTCAGACGCGACACTTCCAGCCGCTTAGTATTCCTGAAATTCGCGAGCCATGATCCCGTTGTCGCAGCTACGGTTGTAAACACGCTCGTCAGCCAATACGTCGAAAGCTCTTTCGAAACGCGCCACAAAGCGATCGCGGACTCGTCACAGTGGCTATCCCGCGAACTCGACGATGTGCGGCTGAAGATGGAGGCCTCTACCAAAGCTCTGGCCGACTTCCAGCAAAAAAACGGAGTCGCGGACGTAGGCGATAACAAGAGCACGATCGGAGAACAGATGGGAGAACTGGACCGACAGCTGGGGCAGGCGCAGGCCGATCGCATCCAGGCAGACTCGTTCTTGCGCCAGGTGCGCGACTCCGGCGCGGAGAGCCTGCCGCAGGTCCGCGATAATCTGGTGATGCAGTCGCTCATTCAAAAGCGGGGCGAGGTAAGTACCGAATTGGCACAAGCGTCTGTGATTTATGGCCCAAACCATCCGAATGTAAAAAAGCTGCGCAGCCAGCTCAGCGAATTTGATAATCAAATCGCCGCCCAAACGAAAGGCATTTTGGGCCAACTGAAGACCACTGCCACAGCAGCTGCCGCTCGTGAAAAGTTGCTATCAAAGCAGATCGAAGAAACGACTCAGGTTCTCAACAAAGTTGCCCAATACAACAATCTAAAACGTGAAGCACAGGCCAACGAGGACCTCTACAACGGCCTTTACGCCAAAATCAAAGAGGCCGGCATATCCGCCGCCTCGAAATCCAGCAACGTACGTATCGTTGATCGCGCGCGCGTTCTCGACAAGCCCACACGCCCTCGCGTGATCTTCAACCTCGCCGGAGCACTTGCCATTGGTTTACTTGGCGGCATCTTCATGGCATTCGCTAAAGAGCGTCTCGAAAAGCGTCTTCACACCGTGGACGATGTGCGCCGAGTGACGGGAATCTCTTCGATTGCCGCAATTCCAGAATTTGCGTCCTCAGCTGGGAACAATCAGAAATTGCTGGTGGGTTTCCGGCAGTGGCAGATTCCGTTGCTCAAGCCATGGCAGTCAACTGCCGGTGAACAGCGGACTCCAGCTGAGAGATTCCTTCTCAGCCGGCCAAACTCGCCAGAATCGGAAGCCATGCGGGCTCTCTACACGTCGATCATGCTATCGAGGCCCGACAACCCGCCCAAGGCAATCTTGATCGCCTCGGCATTCCAGGGAGAAGGCAAGACCACCGTTGCAACCAACCTGGCTATTGCCCTCGCGCGACGGGGAAAAACGCTGCTCATCGATGCAGACCTGCGCCGGCCAGGAGTGGCGCCGGCTTTCGGTATGAAAGTGGAGCACGGACTCAGTGACGTTCTGCAAAGAACGGCGGAGTTCCACCAGGTGCTGATCTCAAATGCAATTCTGCCTGACTTACACGTACTCCCCGCCGGGCTACCGTCGCCTCTGGCCTCTGACCTCACCGGCTCGACTGCATTTCGCGAGTTCCTAACGCAGGTGCGAAGTCAGTTCGATTATGTAGTGATCGACAGCCCTCCCATTCTGGCGTTTTCCGATGCGCGCGCGATCTCACCGCTCGTTGATGGAGTGGTACTCGTTGGTCGCTCGGGAACGACCACGCGGCAGGCTCTAAGCAGGACGATGGAACTTTTGGCGGAAGTGCATTCCGCTCCTGTCCTGGATGTGGTTTTGAACGCCGCGAGCACTCTGCCTTTTCCCAACTACGGATACGCGTACGGGTATGGATACGCGGCCTAGTCATCACAATCTTTCCAATTGAGAGCAAATATGGAACAGGGATTCATTCCTTTTCACCGTCCCTCCATCGGCCGGCGTGAGATTGAAGCGGTAACGCGCGTCCTGGAATCGAAGTGGCTGACGACCGGTCCGGTCACGCACCGGTTTGAGCAGGCTTTCGCGGAATACATTGGGACAAAGTATGCCCTCGCCGTGAACTCGTGTACTGCAGCATTGCAGCTTGCACTCGATGCTATTGGGCTACGTCCTGGCGACGAGGTTCTGCTTCCGTCATATACGTTTACGGCGACAGCGGAAGTGGTGACTTACTTTGGAGCCCGCCCTGTTCTCTGCGACAGCGTGAGGGGTGGCTTCAACATCGACGTTGTGGATGCCGCACGTCGCATCACCGCGCGTACCCGCGCGATCATTCCCGTGCACATTGCCGGAGAGCCGTGTGATATGGATGCCATTCGATCGCTGGCGGCGGCTCATGGCTTGCACGTCATCGAAGACGCTGCTCACGCGTTGCCGGCCACGTTCCGTGGACAAACCATCGGTACCATTTCGGAACTCACGGCCTTCAGCTTCTACGCCACAAAAACCATTACTACAGGCGAAGGGGGAATGCTGGTAACCGACAACGAAGAATATGCCCGGCGAGCTATGACTATGCGCCTGCACGGCATTAGTGGCGATGCATGGAAACGCTACTCGCGCGAGGGTTCATGGTATTACGAAGTCACCGATGCCGGTTACAAACTGAATCTTACTGACATGCAGAGTGCGTTAGGCCTGGTGCAGCTGGAACAAGCCGATGAATTCGCCGAAGCTCGCCGCGAAATTGCCGAGTTTTATCGACAGTCCTTCGCTGGAATCGAGGAACTCGAATTCCCCCCAGCTGAAAGCTCTCAAATTCACCACTCCTGGCATCTGTTCATCCTGCGCATCCGGCCTGAGTGCGGCACCCTTACTCGGAATGAGTTCGTCGCTGCGCTGAAAGCGCGAGGAATTGGCACCAGTGTTCATTTCATTCCACTGCATCTCCATCCGTACTACCAGCGTGCATATGGTTACCGTGCCGGAGATCTCCCGAGAGCTGAAGACGCTTTTAGTCGCTGCTTCTCGCTTCCAATTTATCCGGATCTCTCGAAACAGGAGAGAGCGCGCATCGCAGAGGCGGTGAAGCAGATTGTGATTGGGAGCCAGGTGCAGGTGGCGAGCGCCGCGTACTGAGCACGTGCTTGCCCGTACTGCCCGACCTGAGTATGCGAGTCCCGCGACATTTCTCTCGGACTTGACTTATTGCCACCGCGCTGAGGATTTGGAACTCCTCACCTGAACCGCGAGCCGTACCCGTCTTAAGGCTACATGTCCTCCGGAACCTCCATTACAGTGTCCGTGATCATTCCCATGAGGAATGAGGAAAAGTACATTGCCCGTTGTCTCCGCAGTGTTCTCGACAATGACTTTCCCCGCGAGCAACTCGAAATCCTCGTCGCGGACGGCCGCTCCACAGATCGATCGCGAGAAATCGTAGAGAACTTCGCGAAAAGGCATTCCCGGATCTACCTGATCGACAACCCAAAACAAATCGTGCCATCAGGCCTGAATCTGGCAATCCGTCAAGCCCGCGGAAAATTCATTATCCGTATGGACGCGCATTCTGAATATCCGCCGGATTACATCAGCGCATGTGTTCGTGAGTTGCTGACCGGAAATGCCGACGTTGTGGGCGGGGCGTTGATCACAAGACCCGGAGCCGACACGTTGACTGCCAGAGCAATTGCACTGCTGTCCCAACATCCGTTTGGCATTGGCAACTCGGGTTTTCGGCTTGGATGGAAAGATCGTTACGTAGATACGGTTCCCTTCGGCGCTTTTCGGCGGCAGATATTTGACCGAGTAGGCCTATTTCGGGAAGAACTGGTTCGTCATCAGGATTTCGAGATGAATGCCCGGATTCGGCAGGCGCGGGGACGGATATTTCTCTCGCAGAATATCTTCCTGACGTACTACAACCTGCCTACCCTCCAGACACTGCTCCGACGAACGTTTTTAGATGGAATGTGGGTGGCGCGGGCTTGGATTTGTTATCCCGTTACGTTCTGCTTGCGACATTGTGCGCCATTAGCACTGCTATGCGCACTACTGCTGCCATTGGCCATAGCAGTCTTCGCTCCGGGTATGGCACTGCTGAGCGCTGCCGTTCTCGCAATGTACCTGGCGATCGCTTTAGCCTCGTCCGCGCAGCTCGCCCGTAAACATGGAAAGTGGTTTCTTCCCATACTGCCACTTATGTTCCTGAGTTTTCATTTCGTATATGGAGTCGGTATCGTCGCGGGCTTGCTCAGTCCAATTCGTCGAGCGCCACAAGAGGAAGCGTACGTCGCGGAACCGGCCTCGATGTTGGAGGCGTCGTGATCGCGCTCTATCAGCGCCTTAGGCCAGCAACGCTTGTGGTATTCGCTTTAGCGGCGTCAGGAACGATTCTGGGAATCGCCATTGCCCAACAGCGCTGGTTCTACGCGGTTCCGTTGGTGGCAGTGATGCTTTTGGTCGCATGGCCTGTCGAAACGACGCTGGGCGTTTACGCGCTGTTGTTACCTTTCGACTCCATCAGCCGCTTAGGAAACTCCCCGGATGGACGAGCTCTTACCTGGTATGCAGGCGCTCTCACGACGGTAGCATTGCTGGGGGTGGGGTTGCTTCACGATAGACTCGTGCGCCCTCCGCGAGCCGCGAAGTACTGGTTGTGTTTTTTGCTGTTAGGTATTTTGTCACTCTTCTGGGCGTTGGACGAAAATGTGCTTGCAGCGCAACTCCCCACCGTTTTAGGACTGTTCGGACTTTACTTTGCCGCCTCCTGTTTTCAGATTAGTTCGCGAGAGTTTGTCACGGTAGCCGAATTGGCAATTCTGGGTGGGGTGGCGGCGTCGTTGTATTCGATGCTCAACTTTCTCAGCGGCATCGCAACGATTGAAGCGCGAAGTTCGATGATTGCCGGCGCGCAGCAAGCCGACCCGAATATATTCGCGGCCAGTCTCCTGGTTTCGCTAACGCTGGCGCTGGGGCTGGCGTTCTCAAAAAGACCGTTTCTTGAACGCGCGATTTACGCGGCGTCAGCCGCGATAATCGCAGTTGCCGTGCTGCTCACAATGTCTCGCGGCGCGCTGCTTGCTTTGGTGGGAATAGCATGCGTTTTTGCCTACCGTTACAACTTGAAACGCCGTTTGCTGCTGGTGCTGGCCGCAGCGCCGATCGGCCTGTTGCTGTTACCACCTCTCTTCTTTTCGCGTTTTCAAAATGCATTCGCTACCGGTGGCGCGGGGCGCTTAGACATTTGGACTGCGGGGCTGCGCGCAATCGGTCAATTCGGCCTGGTTGGCGCTGGGCTCGAGAATTTTCCGGTTGCGTATCAGAAGTTCGCCGGACTTGCACCGGTCTTCCGAGGTTATGACCGGCCCGCCCATAACATTTACCTGCAGACAGTTGTCGAACTCGGTATTGTCGGCCTTGCATTCCTGGTCGCCGCGGTTCTCGCACACATCAAAGAGGTCCGATCGACACAATCAAGCCTAAGGGCGCCGCAGCCGCTCCTGATCGCGTGCGAAGCGATGGCCATAGCCATGTTAATAGCGGCATTCTTTCTCGGAGTGCTGTGGCAGAAATCTTTTTGGATGGTCTGGATATTCTGTGCGCTGGTTACGCACGTAGTGAATTGCAATCGCGCGGCCGCGATGTACGGCCGCCCCGGAGACCTTCAGGTCCTCACCCATGCAGCCTAAAATTCCCTGTAATTACAACGAGAGCAGAGCAAGTGCCGTAGCCGCTGCCAGCTTCGACGCGCGTGCGAACCAGGTGCTGCGTATCTCCACTGAGACCGCTGCGCTCAGAGTGGCAATAGTCGTTGACGCCGGAATACCATCGGCTGCTGTCGATCAGATTCTCAGAGCAGTTACCTCAGCTCAGATCCAAGTTATTGCAGTCGTGCTTGAAGACGAGCGGGAGCGAAACGGGAACTCACTTCCTTTGCTGTTTAAACTCTGGCGTAAGTTGAACACTGCTCCCGACAAGAAATCTCTGTTCTCCCAATTGACCGCGATTCGGGAAACTGGACTCAATAAATCCTTGTCCGCCTGCCATTTCTTCGCAAATGAGCGATCGGCGAGTGAGTATCTCGAGCGCTCCAGCTTAGATTTGACAATTCACATTGGGGACCGCCAAACCTCCCCGAGACTGCAAACCGCCCGCTATGGTGTATGGCGCATTCCGAACCTGTTCTCGGCAGCAGAAGACGTTCGTTGGTTCTGGAAGATGTTTCAGCAGGAGCCAACTTACGAAATTGCGTCGCCAACCTCTCACGAGGGGGCAACAACGTCGTCGCGGATCGTTGCCGCGCTTGACCACTTGCGTATTTCCCGGAATAGGACTACCAAGCTGCGGAAAATGTGCGAACTGCTGTCGCGCAGCCTGCAGGACTTATTACATCACCGGCGAAACTGCGGGCCGTTTCTGGGCGTCGACACGAACCTGGCAAGAGTGCCCACCAATTTCGAAGTCGCAAAATTTTGGTTTCGTTGGCTTTCCAGCGGGATTCCGCGGATGCTGCGCAACCGCTTGTTCAGGGAGCACTGGTTCATTGCCGTAGGTAAAAACCCCGAGACGATTCCGAACTCGGTCATGGAGATGGCGCATTTTGAAATCGTCAAGCCGCCAAAAGAGCGGTTCTATGCCGATCCTTTCTTAATCCGAAGGAATGGACGGCACTACCTCTTCTTTGAGGACTATCCCTTCGACCACGGCAAAGGCGTGATTTCATTCATGGAGATTGACCATAAAGGGAACTGCGGCGCTCCCCAAATCGCTTTGGAACAGGCTTACCACCTCTCGTATCCATACCTTTTCGAGCATGCCGGCGAAGTCTATATGCTGCCTGAGAGTTTGGAGAAGGGCACAGTCGATCTTTATCGCGCCACCAACTTTCCTCAAGAATGGCAATTGGAGAAGACGCTCCTGGAAGATGTCTCCGCAGTCGATCCGACGATCCTTTTTCATAATGGAAGGTTCTGGCTCTTTGTCGGCGGAGTGAACAGCAAAGAGGCCATCAACGAGGATCTGTATCTTTTTTACTCCGACTCGCTGCACGGTCCGTGGCTGCCACACAAGCAGAACCCAATCGTTTCGGACGTGCGCCGGGGACGGCCTGCGGGCAGGCTGTTCTACTACAAAGGGCAGCTGGTACGCCCATCGCAAGACTGCTCGCCACAGTATGGTCGCGCCGTTGGATTCAACCGGGTCGATGAGTTGTCTCCAACTGATTACCGTGAAACCCCGGTTGCCATGATCGGACCGGAATGGTCAAAGTGGAACCGCGGTACGCACACGTTTAATCAGACCGAAGAATTGCAAGTGGTTGATGGCAGGGTGTTAATCCCGCGATTCGGGCTCAGCGCTCTGGCGTCCAGAATTACCCGCAACAAGATTCTCCGCGGTTTCTTTCACAGCGCCCACAATAAGCTCGACGCCAGCAGCTTAGGTTTGGCCTCCCTGAAGAATCATCCAAAGAAATCTCCCGCGAGTGAGCTGGCAGAGGCCGAATCAACGATCGGTGTAATCGCGGAAGAGACCACGCGGAAACAAATCCGTGGCTCCGGGCTTCTGGTGAGCGGTTATGCAATCGAGCTGCTGATCAATTTTTTGCCGCACTTGCTCCTGGTGCGGTATTTGATGACTGCGGACTACGGCGCATGGGCCTACGCTTTGTCGCTCGTAGCGGCCTTCCAGACGTTCACACTTTGCCTTAACGATGGAATGCAACGTTTCGTTCCGATTTACCAGGAGCGACGAGAGTATGGAAAGCTTTTTGGTTGCGTCCTGATCGCGCTGGCATCCACATTAATCATCGGCGGACTTTTCGTCGGGTTCTTCTACCTGTTCCCAGGTCCGGTGGCACGCCTGTTCCGCGAAAAGCAGTCTGCGCAGTTGCTTCGCGTGTTGATGATTCTGGTCCCGCTGGAGGGACTAGAGGTCATGCTGATGCGCCTGTTCGCTTGTTTTCATCGCGCGCGACTTATCTTTTACCTCCAGCACGTGCTGGCGCCGGCTACCAGGCTCCTGCTCGTGTTGCTGCTGATCGGCCTCCACGCAAACCTCGCGTTCCTCGCTGAGGGCCGGGTTTGGTCGGCGCTGCTCATGGGAATTCTTTACGCTGCGACTTTGCGAAAGCTGATTCGCGAGGAGAACTTGGCTAGTGTGCTTAGCAGTCGCATCATTTTCCCAATCAGGGAAATGCTCACCTTCAGCAGTCCGATGATTGTGTCCACCGCCCTTTCTGCGATTGAGAATGCGGCCATTATCCTGCTGCTCGACCGTTCTTACGGCGTGACGGGAGTCGCCTTTTATCGCGTAGTGTTGCCGATTGCGCTCATGAACAACATCGTCATGAATGCCTTTTCCTGGTTGTACGTGCCTTCGGCAGCGAGACTGCTCGCCAAGGATGATTATCCCGGAATCAATCACCTCTATTGGCGCACTGCAGGTTGGATAAGCGTTCTGACATTTCCGATTTTTGCCATCACCTTCTGTTTTGCCGGCCCGCTAGCCACACTCCTGTATGGTCAACGATATGCCGCGTCAGGGCCGATTCTCGCTGTTCTAGCCTTGGCCTACTACTCCAATGTTGCGCTCGGTTTCAATGGCATAACCCTCAAAGTATTGGGAAGAATCAAGTACGTAGTGACGGCGAACATTTGCACTTCGGTGATTCGAATTCTGCTGGCGCTTTTGCTGATTCCAAAGTTCGGCGGCCTTGGAGCAGCCATCGCGGTGGCAGTGAGCATGATCGGCTACAACACTCTCATGCAGAGCGGGCTTCGCGTCGTGCGTGGAATCAAAGCAATCGAACAGCAGTATCTGGCCTTTCCTGCTTTACTGGCTGGCTGCACCTGCGTGCTGTTTTGCATTCGCCGATTCGCGAGCGACAAATTCTATGTTGGAGCGGCCGCAACATCGGTCCTTTGCCTCGCCGTTCTAATCGCGGCAAAGAAGTATTTGAGCATTTCGGACACTTTTCCGGAGGCGCGCAGTCTGCCAGTGCTGGGCAGGTTTATTGCGTAGTTTCGGGACTGCGGCATTTGAATGTTGCGCGTTTGCCATATCGCATCAGGCGACACTTGGGGCGGAGCTGAAGCCCAGGTGGCGACATTGATCAAAACACTTGCGCAGTCAGGAGCGGTGGATGTGTGCGCCATTATTCTCAATGAAGGGCGGCTCGCGCAGGAACTGAGAGCTCTCGCAATTGAAGTGCGCGTGATTTCCGAGCGCCACAATTCCCTTAGAAAGATTTTTGCTACAGCGCAGGAATTCATTGCGCAAAGGGCCGTGCAGATAATTCACTCCCACCGTTACAAAGAGAACCTTCTTGCCGTGTGGCTGGCTGCTGGAAATCCCAAACTGCGCCTGGTGCGAACTCAGCATGGACTACCGGAGAAACATTCCGGGATCGCTGGGCTAAAACAGAAAACTGCTTACGCCATAGACCGATTCACCGGACGTTTCTCAGCGAACAAGGCCATCGCGGTAAGTGAGGATGTTCTGAAATACCTCACGGGGTATATTTCGGCGGACAAAGTTCGCCTGGTTCCGAATGGGATTGACCTGAATCTGGTCCGCTGCCCATGGAGCAAGTCGGAAGCCAAGAAAATGTTGGGCATTGGCAAAGATGAGTTCGTCATCGGCTTTGCCGGACGCCTCGAACGAGTGAAGCGACCAGACCTGTTCATCTCCGTCTGCCGCCACCTGGTATCGCGTTCGGAGAACATCAGGTTCGTAGTTGCCGGTGATGGGCGGTTGCAGGCCCAAGTTGAGTCATTGATTGGCAGTTTCGGGTTGACTTCAAAGGTCCTGCTGCTGGGACATCGTAATGACTCTTATGCAGTGCTGCGCGCAATGGATTTGCTGCTCCTTACATCAGACCATGAGGGACTACCCATGGTGATGTTGGAGGCGATGTGGTTAGGCACACCAGTGGCATCGCGCGCAGTGGGAGGCGTGATCGAAGTCATCGTGAATGGCGAGACTGGCATTCTCCTGCAGGACGCTGATCCAGTTGCGATTGCCGAGACGTGCTTAGTTCTGCAGAAAGACCCTGCGTTGAGAGAAAAAATTTCTTCGGCCGCACGTACTCTGATAGCTCGGAAGTATTCCGCTACCCGCAATTGCGATCTCGTGCTCGATCTCTACAGCTCCCTTACATCACAGCAGTGCGCGGCGCGCCTAGCCATTGCTTGAATAATTATGAGCGACTCCCCAATCAGGAAACGGTTGACCGTTGCTGTCGTAGATCCACGAGGCTACACGCCGCCATATGATCAGTCACTCTGCGCCGCTCTCGCTAGGGCAGGCTGCAAAGTGCGGCTTATGACTGCTGAGCATGGAGAGCTGGAATGGGCCCCGGATCAATCCTATGAACGCTGGACCGGGTTTTGTGACTTCACTCGAAGTTTTCCAACGGATGGCTCGTGCACCGCGGTGCAAAAGGCGATGCAGGCTGGCGACTATTTGTTGAGTATCGCCAACTTCCTGGCTTTTGTTGGGCGCGAGACGCCCGACGTTCTGCACTTCCAGTGGTTGCCGCTGCCTCTGTTCGACCAGCTCTACTTACGACACTTGCGCAGGCGAAGTAAGTTGGTCTTAACACTGCACAATACGACGTTCTTCCACGGTGCGGTTTCCCAAGCCCGTGCATGGGGACTCAGGGCTGCACTCAAATTGTTCGACGCCGTCGTTGTGCACACGAACTTCAGCCGGCGGCGGGTACTCGAGCGCGGATGGATTGAAGAAGAGCGACTTCATGTCGTGCCGCATGGCGTCTTCGATCATTATGGTGCGGCTTCGAACCAGCAAACAGACCGCAGCGCCGAAAAGCAATTACTTTTCTTTGGGAATCTCCAGCCCTATAAGGGCGTAGATATTTTGCTGCGAGCTTTTGCAAAGCTGGACCGCGAGCTGTTGCAAAAGACGACTCTTGTGATAGCCGGGCGTCCCATTATGGATCCAGAGCCCCTGTTTGCCTTAGCGCGCGAGCTTGGCATCGGACACCGCGTGCGTTGGATGTTGCGTTCAATCAAGGAAGAGGAAGTATCTACGCTTTTTCACGCCGCTACGGCTGTGGTTCTGCCCTACCGGGAAATTGATCAGAGTGGTGTTCTGATGACGGCGATTGCCTGCGGCAAGCCCGTCCTCGCCAGTGCTGTGGGAGGAATTCCCGAAACAGTACAGGATGGGATCCACGGCTGCCTTGTTCCTCCAGATGATTCCGAGGCCCTCGCCCAGGCCACAACACGACTGCTCAGCTCCGACGGACGTCTTTGCGAAATGCGGGAAGCGGTGGAGAAGCTGCGGGAGGGGCGCTTCAGCTGGAACCACATCTCTGCTGAAACAACCAAAATCTATCGCGGGCTATTGACAGACTCCGCAGTTCCGATGGCTCCGCCTCTAGCTGCGCGAGAAGCGGCATAGTTGATTTGACATGAGCGGCAACTTCAAAACTCCGGTCGTTGTGCTTGCGGGGTCGCCTCACGGCAATCTTGGCATTGTGCGCTCCCTCGGGCGTCTTGGCGTCGACGTGTACCTGCTGCGCACCGAAACAAGCACTGTGGCGTCGCTCTCTCGATATTGCACTCAGAGCCTGCTTTGGCCGGGCGTCGCCAAGGACAGCAGTATTTGTCTTGACGTTCTAGCCCGCATCGCAGTCCAGATTGGGAAGCGCGCTATTTTACTTCCGACTTGTGACGATGGCGCCATTTTCGCCGCCGAACATTTCGAAACTTTACGGCACTCCTTCATCTATCCGCACCAGAGCGCCGAACTCGCTCAGTCTTTGGTCAGCAAGAAGGA
>JAFAUE010000363.1 GCA_019243475.1 Acidobacteriota bacterium
CACTACAGGTATGTAGTTGACAACATTCAGGATTGAGCCCGCATGGGCGCCGAACCAGGTAGAGTGCATGCTGCGCGAAGCGTACCGGGATCAGTGGTGCTGTTCCAGATGCGCTAGGGATACCGCCTTTGGTAACAAACAGCGGCACGAGGCTTGCCGCTGGCCTCTGTTCGTCATCCCCGAATCGGGCAAATGCGGCACGCATCAGGACTTCCGAGCTACGATCACGCGCGGAATGCCTTGCAGATCTGGAATCGAGTCCACTTTTCCCCAATCGCTAAGGAGCTTCCGAACGGCGTGTTCCTGCGAGAATCCAATCTCCATCACCAGCCACCCGCCGGTTTTCAATACCTGCTTCGCTTCGGGCACCAACCGACGGTAGATGTCCAGACCTTCAGCTCCTCCGAACAGCGCGCAATGAGGTTCGTGGCGGCGGACTTCAACTTGCAGTTTCTCGATTTCGCTTTCACCCACGTACGGTGGATTTGAGATGACAAGATCGAATCGCGGCCTCATTTCTAGAAACGCGCTGAGGAGGTCGCTTTCAGAAAAATGGATTCGCTCTGCCAAGCCGAGCCTGGCGGCGTTGCGTTCTGCAACTCTTAAGGCATCGCAGGAGATGTCCACAGCCTGGATGTGAGCGTTTCTCAGTTCGGAGGCGAGCGCTAAAGCGATGCAGCCTGAGCCTGTCCCCACATCGACAATTTCCGGCGCCGGAATATGTTTCGACAGTTTCGCCGCAGTTTCCACGGCGTGTTCCGTTTCGGGACGCGGAATGAGCACCGCAGGATTGACTTCCAGGTCGAGTCCCCAGAATTCCTGATGGCCGGTGATATATTGCAAAGGCTCACCGGCTTCGCGGCGGCGCAACAGCTCGTCATACTTCGCGAGATCGCTGCAGCACAGCTCCAGCTCCGGATGAGAGTATAGGTAAGCTCGATCGTGACCGAGAACGTGCATGAGCAGAGTCTCGGCATCCAAGCGCGCATCGCCCCGAGCTGCGCTGGCTGCAAGTCTATTGCTCGCTTGGCGAATGATCGAAGCGATGTTCATGAGATCCAGTGTGGACGGCGATCTTTCAGAGCGTTTGCATGACCGCGCATGTGGCGTGTCCTTCAACGCGGCTCATTTGGACGATATTGCAGAAACTTGCAACAAGTGAGCGCATTTTTCAAGGGAGACTGCATTGCGAGTCTGCAGCGTATGATTTCATTGACTTTTCTTCGGTGCGACAGGCAAACTACCGATTTCACTTGAGCAGGCAAGGCCAAAAGCAACCCAGAGTGCCGGAGGTGCGATACTGTCGGCTCAGAAAAAAGAGTTCATGACCTCAGAACGGGTCTCATACACGCTGGACTCGACTCTCGACAGCGTAAATAAGGCGGAACTGGCGGCCGAGCAGGTCGCTGCCAAGATGCCGTTTGAGGAAGAAGATTGTCATCGGATTGCCATGGCTGTGCGCGAGGCGGCGGTCAACGCCGTTCTCCATGGCAATGCTTACGATCCTAAAAAGAAGATGACGGTGTCTTTTGAGAATACCGGCGAGTCGCTGGTAATCAAGATATCGGATCAGGGTCGCGGGCTGCGGGATGAGGACATTCCCGATCCGCTGGCAGAGGAAAACCTGCTGAAGCAGTCCGGGCGAGGCATATTTCTGATTCGGTCTTTTATGGATGAAGTCCGAATCCGGCAACTGGAACCCGGAACGGAAATCACGCTGGTCAAACACATCGGCCAACATTCGACGGCCGGGGAGGGAACACAGTGACGATGAAAGCTAGCAGCCGGCGCGTTGACGGCGTCACCATCTTGGACCTGAGCGGACGTATCACGCTGGGCGAGGGCAGCGTTGTCCTTCGCGACCAGATTCGTGACCTGCTCGGTAAAGGCGAGAAAAAACTTTTGTTAAACCTTGGCGATGTCACCTACATCGACAGCTCGGGAATCGGAGAGCTGGTCAGCGCCTTCACTACTGTGCGCAACCAGGGCGGCGAATTAAAGCTGCTGAATCTGACAAAGAAGGTTCATGACCTCCTGCAGATCACAAAGCTCTATACCGTGTTCGACGTGAAGGACGACGAAGCTTCAGCGGTCAAGGCCTTCGCGCGATAACTCGGAATGCGTTGCTGAGGGGCTTCGAGCTTCCTCAGCAGGCAGCCGGGCGAAAAAATCAAAACCTCACGCAGATGAACGCGGATTTTGCGGATTCACGCAGGTCAATCGGCGGTTGCCGCCATTGCCCCTTTGACTCTCAAATTTACTTTTCTTTCATTTCCGAAAACGAGACGCCGAAACTGCGATGTCGGACCGAAGTTGAAGATCAGTCCGACCTCAACATAATTTAGAACCTGTTTTTCGTGTGCGAGATCGATCTTTTGCGCTGCCTTTAGCTCGACAATGACGGCGCCGTCCACAATCAGGTCCGCTCGAAACTCACCGAGAACGGTACCTCGAAAGCTGACATCGAATGTGGATTGACGGCT
>JAFAUE010000096.1 GCA_019243475.1 Acidobacteriota bacterium
GATCACCGCCGACATGGAGGGATGGGGACGCTTCACGTTGGTCAGTTCACCGGATCAAGCGGATTTCGTTGTCGAGATCACCTCCTATGCAGGGGGTTCGGTAACGCCGTCGAGCCGCACAGAGTACGCGCCAAACGGGAAGCCGCAGAGTTCCTCGGGCGCGAGCAAGGACCTGTCAGGATCTTCGGTGACAATGAGGATTTTCGAGCCGAAAACCGGACGCGACCTCTGGAACGGGACGGAAAAAGCAAAAGGGGCTTTGAAGAAGAAATCCGAAGAGGACAACATGCTGGCGGCGACAGAAAAACTGTTTCGCCGCTTTCACGACGCAGTAGAACCACCCGGCAAATGACGAATCTGGACCGTGAAGGGTTCGTTACTCCAGGACCGGACTCATAAAACGCCGCTTGCCGGGCCCAGCCTGATTTCATCGATTGACGTGTTCGCGGGCATAGTAAGCGCCAGGACCACGGCGCGTGCGACGTCCGCCGCCGACACCATCTTCTCTCGCGGCGCTTCCGGCCAAAACTGCTGCCATATCTCGGTATCAACGGCTCCGGGTACAAGCGCAAGGACGCGAATTCCCTTCTCCCGCAGCTCTTCGCGCAACACGTTGGTGAGTGCGAGCGCACCGGCCTTTGAGGCGTTGTAAGCAGACATTCCGACGAACGTCTGAAGCGCGGCAACTGACAGGTTGTTGACCATGACGCCTCCGGCCCGCAGCAGCGGAATTGCCGACCGGCAACAGAGGAAGGTGCCGATAAGGTTCACGTCCACCACACGGCAGAATTCCTCCGGCGCAAACTGCTCGACGTGAGCGAGCGCGTGCGCTGCCCCCGCATTGTTGATGAGAAAGTCGAGAGTGCCGAAATGGTCTCGAACAGCCTGAAAAAAAGCATCGACCTGCGCGGGATTGGAAATGTCGCAGCCCTTGGCCGAGATTGCGCAGCCATCATTCTTAAGCTCAGTGACGGCCGATTCCAAGGCATTGGCATCCCGGCCGCAGATCACCACGCGACAGCCGCGCGTCCCCAGTTCGCGGGCAATGGCAAGACCGATGCCCCGATTACCGCCGGTGACGACGGCTGTTTTACCGGTGAAGATCTGCATTATGCTTGGCCACATGTTGCGCGCAACTGTGTTCAGGGTCCCCAATAGTCAAAGCTGTACACAACGCCCGCAGGCACACGGAATTCGATCTCTTCACCGCACTTGATGTGGTGCCACCCGGGACCAATCGGTCCGGGGGTCCCCTTAGCGTACGCCCAAATCTTGCCGTCGACTTCTATCGGGCCACATCCTCCGCCGTTATCGTCCGCCACGATCAGATAACTTTTCCCATCGCGAGAGCCGGTGTAAGAACCTCTCAGGTCGCGCGGAGTTCGCTCGCACGCAAGGCACGAGACCATCAGAAATAGACCAAAAGCGGGCAGGAAGTTGAAGACGCGAGAAGCGGCCAATCGTTTACTCAATGACACCGACCGTCTAGATGGATCTTTCAAAAGCCGTTGGGCTTCGCGGAACGGATGAGCGACAGGAACTCCTCGCGCGTCTCATGCTCGTTGCGAAAGGCACCGAGCATGGAAGAGGTAACGGTAGCCGAATGCTGCTTCTCGACGCCGCGCATCATCATGCAGAGATGCCGTGCTTCAATCACTACGCCGACGCCGAGGGGCTCAATTGCATCCTGGATCGCGTCCGCGATCTGCTTAGTAAGTCTCTCCTGGACCTGAAGGCGCCGCGCAAAGGCGTCCACCAGACGCGGGATCTTGCTCAGGCCTATCACCCGTCCTTTTGGCAGGTAGGCAACGTGCACCTTGCCGTAAAACGGCAGCAGATGGTGCTCGCACAGGCTGAACATCTCGATATCTTTGACGATGACCATCTCGTCGTAATCCACTTCGAACAAGGCGCCGCGCAGCAGCTGCGCGGGATCTTCGCGGTATCCCCGCGTGAGGAAGCGCATGGCTTTAGCCGTACGCTCGGGAGTGCGCTTCAGGCCGTCGCGCTCCGGATCCTCGCCGATGCGACTCAGAATCTCGCGATAAGACTTCTCCAGCGCCAATTCATTCTCCTGCTCGCCCGACTCCGGTCGAGGCATCGACATTACCCGCTTTGCCGCCGCTGACTTCACGCGCTCTCCTTTCATCTCGTCATTCCATCCAGATTCACAGGGCCCCGAGTTCCCGGCCGCCGGCATACTCGAAGGAGTTCATCATCGTCTCCTCGATGCGCACCTTCTCCACCTTGGCAAGCCTGAACTGCTCACGCAAGAGATGAAACAGCTCGCGGGAAAGATTCTCGGTTGTAGGCACCTTGTTTCGAAAAATCTCAACTTCATTCAAATTGCTGAATTGAAGATTCAGCATGATCTCGCGCTCGACAAAGCTATCCAAATCGGCAAGATTGCAAACCATGCCCGTTTCGGGATTCGGTTCGCCGCTGACTGTTACTTCCAGCTTGTAGTTATGCCCGTGCCCGTGCGGGTTATTGCACTTGCCATAGATCTCGCGATTCTGGCGCTCGTCAAAGTGTTCGGAGTGCAGCCGGTGAGACGCGGAAAATTGGTATCGCCTGGTCAAATGCGCTTTCATGCTTCTCCGTACACGTCCACGAACAGATCGTCGGTCTCGTATAGCCGCACGCGATGCAGCCGCGCACCGTCAAGTTTGCCCTTGAGCCGGTCCCAGATCGCGATGGCCAGGTTTTCCGTTGTGGGAATTTTATCGCGGAATTCCGGGACCTCTTTGTTCAAGTGGCGATGGTCAAGTCCATCGATCACCTCTCGGCTCATGAGCTCTTTGAGGCGCTTCAAGTCCACGACGAAGCCAGAGCGCTCATCCACTTCGCCCGCAACCGTAACTTCAAGCGTGTAGTTGTGACCGTGTCCGTGCGGGTTGTTGCACTTGCCAAAAATGCGCAGGTTCTCTTCCGCGGAAAGCTTGGGATTGTGATAGTAGTGCGAGGCGGAGAACTCTGCCCGGCGCGTGAGATAAACCATTCGGTGCCCTTAGATTGCCTCGTTTTATTATAAGGATTGTGAGCTATCGGCCTTCATTCATCAGAGTCGCAGGAGCCGGATTCGTTGCACTTTTTCTTGCCTGTTGCGCCTGCAACCGCGGAGTCCATCCGCAGGTCGTAGGCCACAGGGCCCCGGATTTCACTGTTTCCGATTCGGAACGGACCATTTCGCTCCACGATTATCGGGGCAAAGTCGTCGTCCTGAACTTCTGGGCCAGCTGGTGCGCTCCCTGCATCGAAGAGCTGCCGTCGCTGCTCGAAATGCAGAAGGACATGGGAGACCACGTGACGGTTTTGGCCGTGGCAACGGATCAGGACGTTGACCAGTACCGAAAGTTCCTACGCGACCATCCCATGAACGTAATTACGGTCAACGACCAGGAGCAGAAGAGCAGTTCCAAATATGGGACGACAGGATGGCCGGAAACCTACATCATCGACCGCAAAGGAGTCGTGCGTCGTAAGTTTGTCGGCCCGGTAGAGTGGACCAATCCGGAGATCGTCGCATACCTCGAGAAGCTGCGGACGGAAACGTAGGAATCGGGTTATCGGGTTATCGGGACATCGGATCATCGGGTGATCTGGTAATCGCTTTGAGCGAAAGACATTTCTTTGTCCGATGGGCCTGCTCCATCCTGTCCTCCGTGGTTATTCCCTTCTAAATCTGAACTCGCCGCAAGCGCAGCGAGTTTGTAATCACCGACACTGAACTTAAGCTCATCGCCGCTGCCGCGAAAATCGGATTCAACCTCAGATGAAAGAAGGGATACAACACGCCCGCGGCAATGGGAATGCCCGCTGCGTTGTAAACAAATGCAAAAAACAGATTTTGGCGGATATTGCGCATCACCGCAGCGCTCAAGCTTCGCGCCCGCAGAATACCGCGCAAGTCCCCGCCAAGCAGGGTTATGTCTCCCGCTTCGAGCGCGACGTCGGTACCTGTTCCCATGGCAATTCCCACGTCCGCTTCTGCTAACGCCGGAGCATCGTTTACACCATCTCCGGCCATCGCGACGCATCTGCCGCTGGCCTTGAGCTCGCGCACCAGCTCGGCCTTCTTGGCCGGAGAGACTTCGGCTTCGACTCGCGATATGCCCAGCTTCTTCGCATCCGCATCGGCGGTCGTCCTGTGGTCGCCTGTAGCCATCACGATGTCGATCCCCGCGGCTCGCAATGTACGCAACACCTCTGGCGTTGACTCCCTTATCGGGTCGGAAATTGCTATGTGGGCGGCCAGCTGACCATTGATAGCTACATAAAGGAGGGTGCCTTCCGATTCCGGCTTCGCGAGTTGGGAGACGTCAATGCCAACCGAGCGCATTTGTTCGCTATTCCCTACCGCCACACGCACCGGACCTGCGGGTTCAGCCACCAATGCAGCCACTCCGCGTCCGGGCTGATACTGGAACGATTGCGCGGTCAATGGATGTATCCCGCGTTCTTCGGCCGCGTGCATCATTGCGCTCGCAAAGGGATGTTCGCTGTTGCGCTCCACGCTGGCGACAAGCTGCAGCAGGTGCGACTCTGAAAATTGCGGATCCAAAATCGCGACGGACGTAATTGTCGGCTTTCCCGCGGTCAGCGTCCCAGTTTTGTCCACGACCAGAACGTCAGCCTTTTCCATTTGTTCCAGCGCGCGAGCGTCGCGCACAAGAATTCCGTGACGCGCGCCTTGTCCTGTTCCGACCATGATGGCCATTGGGGTCGCGAGTCCCAGAGCGCAGGGACAGGCGATAATCAGCACCGCAACCGCGCTGACAATGGCATGAGCCAGCCGGGGCTCCGGGCCAAACCATAACCAGCCCGCAAATGCCAGAACGGCGCACAAAATCACTGCGGGGACGAATATCGCGGATACACGATCGGCCAGGCGTTGAATCGGTGCGCGGCTGCGCTGCGCTGTCGCCACCATCTCCACGATCTGCGCAAGCAGCGTCTCGCGACCGACTCGCTCGGCCAACATCAGCATCGAGCCGGTAGCGTTTATCGTTCCGCCCGTCAGTTTATTTCCTGGCTGTTTGGTGACGGGCAATGACTCGCCTGTCACCATCGACTCGTCCACGCTGCTGCTGCCTTCGAGAACGCGCCCATCGGTAGGGATTCTTTCTCCGGGACGCACCCGCAGGCGGTCTTTCACCCGAACCTGATCGATAGGAACATCGGCTTCGCTGCCGTCAGCTTGGACCCGACGTGCCATTTTGGGACTGAGGTCAAGCAGAGCGCGGATAGCGCTGCTGGTCTGCTTGCGCGCTCGCAGTTCCAACACCTGCCCGAGAAGCACCAGAACGACGATACTGGCGCTGACCTCGAAGTAAACATCGCCCTGAGCTCCGGCGGCGGGTAAAACTGTCACCAGCAGGCTGTAGAAGAATGCGACGCCGGTGCCCATCGCAATCAGCGTGAACATGTTGAGATTGCGCGTGCGCAGCGAGTTCCAGCCGCGAGCGAAGAAAGGGGCGCCTCCCCACAGCACAACCGGAGCAGCCAGCGCGAGCTGCAGCCAGCGCGCGGCGGGCGACATCGCGAAGTGCTGCAGCCCTGAGCTGAGCATTCCTCCCATACTCACAAACAGCAGTGCGATTGTGAGCGCTGCGCCAATCCAGAACCGCAGCCGCATCGAACGCAGCTCGCTGTCATCTTCGACGATTGCGCCTGCCGTGAGACGTGGCTCGAGCGCCATGCCGCATTTAGGACAGGAACCGGGCTTGTCGGACAGGACCTCCGGATCCATGGGACAAAAGTATTCGCGCGTCGTCGCAGCGCCAGACACCTGCTCCGCCAACTTCCTCGTTGCCGCCGGCGTCGTCATCCCAAGCTGCACGAGCCCCAACGGCTCGCGCTTACGCGGCGCGAGATATTGCTCAGGACTGTTCGTGAACTTTTCCGCGCAATGTTGGCAGCAGAAGTAGTAGGGCTTGCCTGCATGCTCGCGCATGGCAGCAGCTTTCGCCGGATCGACGTTCATTCCGCAGACGGGATCTACCGCCCGCGCGTCTTCGAGTTCGGGAAGGGCCATGAGTTGTGAAGGCTCTCAGCAGGAGCAATTACCTGCGTCCACGATTCCACCGAATGTCGGTCCATCACTCGCCCAGCAGGATCTTGTATTGCTCATCACTGAGCGGCACTACGCTGAGCCTGCCCTGACGCACCAAGGCGGAATCGGAGAACTTCTTGTTCTGCTTGATGTCGGACAACGACAAAGGTTGCGAAATTCCCTTGCCGGCTTTGATCCTCACGCGCGGGTTCTTCGCGTCGGAGGAATCGACGTCAGCTACTATGGCCGTGCCGACCGCGAGTTTCTCGTCGCCGGTGTGGTAAATCACCAGACGGTCGCCGGGTTTCATTCCGCGCAGGTTCTTGACCGCCACAGGATTAGTAACGCCGTCCCAAATCGTTGTCTTCTCGCGTTCAAGATCGGCAAAGGAGTAGGCGCCTGGCTCAGTCTTTAGCAGATAGTTCATGGATGTCTCTCGTGCGCTTTTAGGCTATTACGATACAGGGAAGCGCGTTTGCACCGGAAGTGACACAGCTATCCGACTTCTCAACATTCCTTATGTCTGTTATTTATTTTGGGAGATTCTGGACGAGGAAATTTCAATGACCCAGCTTGATGTGGCTTTTCGCTATGGCACACCTCCGGGCGAAAACGAACTGCATGCCCTCACCTACGCCCGCGATGTGTACGGCGTTCGCAAGATTGATTTTGATGAGGCCCAGCAGATAGTGCGTGTCGAATATGACGCCACGCGACTGAACGATGATAGCGTCGCAGCTCTGCTGCGCCGCGCAGGTCTGGATTTGCGCGAGAAAGTAGCTCTGGTGTAAACAGCACGACGGAGAGCCTGCTGCTTTCAGTTTGATGAGAGACGACCGCGGTCAGGAAGATTGGTTGATAATTCGGGTCTAAAAGCAAAAGAGACGCTCTCGAGATCCTCTGGCCGAGTAAGTCTCAGGAGCGTCCCTGTTGCGCGCCACTTCGTCTGGCCTGGGATAGAGCAGGAGGCTTGCCAAGCTTAGACCGATTCAAAACACAAGACTTAGTTCTCCGGCACTACGTATGAGGCGGTAAACTTTGCCGGGGATTGTATCGGCGCTATGTAGCTTTTGCCGCCAGGAAATTTGATTGCAGGAATCATGCCATTTGTCATCGCCAATACCGCCAAAGGAATCTAATTTGATATGCAAAAACCCAAAGTCGTGGTCTTCAGCCAGCCTGGCTGACCGCCGTGCCGCGTAGCCGAGGCCTTCCTCTCGGAGAGAGGAATCGATTTTGAAGTGCGCGATGTCTCCAGCGATTACTCTGCCGTGCGCGAGCTGGTGGCGAAGTACAACAGCCGTTCTACGCCGACGATTGTCGTCGGCGAACAGGTGATGATTGGCTTCGATCCACAGCGGCTCGAACAGCTTCTTCAGGCTTGACGCCCGTAAACTTGAGGGCTATCTGCTCATTGCTGCCGCAGCATTTTGCTATGGCGGGTCGGCGGCGGTGGGCAAAGCGGTTTTCAATGGGAGCCGCTGGGTTCGCGGGGCCGGCATCGATCCACTGATCCTTTCACAGACTCGCTCAACCTTCGCAGTTCTGGTGTTGCTTCCAATCGCGCTGCTTGTCGGCGGGCGCTCAGCTTTGAAAGCGGATCGTCGCACCGTGCTCAAGTGCGCCGCGATGGGCGTGCTCGGAATCTGCGGCGCCAATTACTTCTACTACTACGCCATCTCAAAGAGCACAGTCGCGACAGCGATCACCGTGCAGTACACCGCGCCGGTATGGGTGTACGCCTTCATGCTGGCCGTCGGAAAAGACCGGGCATCGTGGATACGCACGGTTGCAGTGCTGCTTGCCTTCGTCGGCTGCGGACTGGTTGCGCTAACCGGACCGCAAGCTCAGATTCGTGTGAGTGTGGTTGGAATCGTGGCCGCTCTTGGAGCTGCTTTCACCTATTCGTTCTATAACGTCATCGGAGCCCACTTGCTGCGCATTGCAAGCCGCTGGGTGGTGCTTTTTTTCGCGCTTTTGTTTGCGAGTATCTTCTGGCTGATCGTGAATCCACCGTGGCGCGTGATCGCACGGCACTATTCGCGCAGCGAGTGGCTGTTCCTCTTCGCATTCGCCATGATCAGCATGCTGTTGCCCCTGGCGCTGTATCTTGGCGGTTTGCGTCTGCTCGATCCAACGAGTGCGATTGTGACCAGCTGCCTGGAACCGGTCTTTGCCAGCGTTCTCGCAGCGATGTTCGTAGGCGAGAAACTCAGCCCGCTGCAGGTAATGGGTATCGCGCTGGTGTTGAGCCAATCTGTGATGATCCAGTTGCCGTCCCGGCAAAGCTCGGCCACTTAGTTGCGGCGGAGGATGGCTCTGAAAGCAAACTGTCATCCTTCGGGCGGCACGCGAAATACTCGGTTGCTGATGGCAAGTTGCGGAGCGAGGGATGCCAGTCTTGCTTAAACGATTCCTTAAAGGACTACGCGTGGCCGACCAACTGTCTGAGTTACTCTCCTCATTTTGCGGCTGAGCTGGCGGTAGTGACCGATTGCTGTGCCGGCTTGAACTCAGGAACGCCGAATTGCCACAGCAGGAAGCTCATCTGATCGGCAATGAGTTGATCTCGCTGCTGTTTGGTGGACCCGATTGTTCCGTGACCGCCATCGTAGTTCACGCGGAGCAGGACAGGCTTGCCGCTCGAGGTAGCAGCCTGGAGTCTGGCAGTCATCTTGGCCATTTGCCACGGATCGACCCGCGGATCGTTGACTCCTGTGGTCAGCAAGACCGCCGGATATGGCGTCTTGTCCTGAATACGGTGATAGGCGCTAATCTTCAGCAGATTGTGGAACTCGGCCTCGTTTTTCACTGTTCCAAACTCGACAACATTCACAGGACCGTTCACCTGCAGTTCTGCGCGAAGGTCGTCGGACATGCCGACGTTGTCCAGTGCTGCGGCAAAGAGTTCAGGACGTTCCGTGATGGCGCCGCCGATAGTGATTCCGCCTGCGCTCGTCCCTTCGCCGGCAAGATATGCGGGCGACGTATATTTCTGTTTCACGAGATACTCCGCGCAGTCGATGAAATCGTGAATCGTGTTCTCTTTGGTAGACTTCTGGCCCGCCACGTGCCAGTCTTCCCCGTATTCGCCGCCCCCGCGCACATGCGCCGTGGCGATTACGCCGCCGCGCTCCAACCATGCAAGATTGGTCGCATCGAAGCTGGGTTCCAGCGTAATGGCATATGAGCCGTAACCATGAAGCACGGCCGGATGTGTGCCATCGAGCGTGATTCCGCGCTTATAGACGATTGAAAGCGGAACTTCGGTCCCGTCGCGGACCTTTACCTTTACTTCTTTGGATTCGATCTCGGAAAAGTCCACCGGCGATGGGGGCAGCAGGCCGGTGTCGCTCAAGTGCTTCGCGTTCGGGTCGTAGGAGTAGTAGAGCGGAGACTTTGTCCACGAAGCCAGACGGACCAGCGCTCCCGGTAGGCGCGGATCGGTGAAAAAGTCCTGAATGGCACCATCGACTGGCAGCTTCACCTGCTCCGGCTTTGCGCCATACGGAATGCGCCACAGCCGCCCCAAACCGCCATCGAGCGCTGGGACGTAAACCGCGTCTTTGGCAACTTTTACGTCCCGCAGAACCATTTCGGACGGAGACATCACAGTCTCCGTCTTGGTCTCCGGCAGTTGGAGGTGCAAGACTTTATATCGGGAGGCATCCTTGTGACTGAGGAGATATACGTGGTCGCCGCGAACATCGAACGAAGTCACGTCGTCATCGACGTCGGCCAGTTTTTTCCATGAGGTACTCGCGCCGTGAATGTCGGCGATCGCGGAGTAATAGGCGGTGATTTCGTTTTGCACGCCGTGACCAATCACCAGGAGCGCCCACCTGGACTCTGCAGGAATTACGACGACAGGAAAATCGGTCTCGGAGATGGCCACATCCTTCGCCATACCAAAACCGGCGACCTTCACATCTTCCCTGGGATCCTGGCCTACCTGGTGAAAATAGACAGCGCTCTTCAGATATTTGTTGCTGACTGGTTCGCCGGGGTCGAGTTTTCGCAACCGGGTGTAGTAGAACGCCTTTCCGTCCGGCAGCCAGGCGACACCGCCGAATTGCGCCAGATCGATACGCTCGCCGAGATCGCGCCCGGTGTCGCTTTCCATAACGCGCATTACGCTGTTCTCGGATCCGCCGGGCGAGATGCCCACAGCCACCAGCTTTCCGTCAAGTGACGGAACGTAGTAATCGATTGAGTAATGAACACCGTTGGCGGTCAGGGTTTCAGGATCTATGAGCAGTCGCTCCGGCCCTTTCAATCCGGCACGTACGTACAACCGACGATTGTTTGCCTCCGGCAGCGTCTTTAAGTAGAAGTAGTGGCCGCCATCCACCGAGATGGAATTTACAGTCATCGCGGCAGTGTCGAGTTCGTGGATGCGGTTATAGAGCTTTTCCCGTCCAGGAATTGAGGCCAGAGTCGCGCGCGTGTAGTCGTCCTGTGCCTTGAACCATGTGACCACTTCCGGACTCTTCAAATCT
>JAFAUE010000216.1 GCA_019243475.1 Acidobacteriota bacterium
CAGCGGCTGGCGGAAGGTCTTGTAATACTCCTGGCTCATGTCGGAGACGAACTGCGCCGTCCACGGACGGCAATAGCGGCGCGATTCCTGTAGCTGTGCGCTCACGCGCAAATATTTACTTTCCTGCAGGGGAATTAGAGCGCCGCTCTGTTCGAGTTCCATGAGCTGCTCATCGTCCTCGATGCGTTCCAGCCCTGCGCGGTCGATCTCAGAATTTTGTTTCAGCAGCGAATCGCGCGAGCCCCGCAACTCCGGCGCTACCGGCGGTCCATAAAAGCGCAGTCGGCGCAAGCGAGCATGATGACGGCGATGCGACAGATGGCGGGTAGGCGTCTTGTGCGGCACGTTGTGCACGCTCGCCTCTGCCGACACGGCGACGAAAACCGATAGCAGGATGAAGTACGCTCGGCGCATTATGGTCCCTTGGGCCCTCGTGAATCCAGAGATCTCCTACAGCTGCTCTGGATTGTAGTCTAGGATGCCGCCGCCGGCGCTTCGGGTTCTCTCCTTAGTAACGCAGAAATTTCCGCACGAAGGTGTGGTGTACTTCCGCGCATTGCGCCAAAAAAGCTCTCAAATCTTGACCTTACGGGGTTTTCGAGGCTTCTTGCTACCAGAACCTAGAGCGTTGGGATGACTAAGCGGGCGCGTCTCATCCGCCGAGCCGTGTCGACCCGAGCTTACCCATTCCCTACCGGGAACGGTTCTGTCGGACGACGCCGCAATGCCGGGAAATGCTCGGGTAGCCATTTCTTAATCGCCTGCTGCATCGCCGGCAACTTGCCCTCGAAGAAGTGGCCGGTGCCCTCGACCAGCACCAATTCCTTCGGTTCCGCAGCCAGCTCGAAGATCTCACGCAGGTTCTCAACCGGGCCGAACGGATCGTGGTCACCGCTGACCATCAGCTTCGGTTTCCCACATTGGGAGAGATAGTTATAGGTATAGAGCCGCGCTTCTACGGCCAAGGGCGTCCCCAGCGCGATCAGCCCCGCCACGCGATCATCCGGACAGCAGGCTTTCAGCCCGGTAGCCGCGCCAAACGAAAATCCGGCAAAGATTATCGGTAGTTGATACCGCTCGGTCAGCCAATCGAGAGCAGCGCGGATGTCGTCGCGCTCACCTCGACCGTTATCGTGGACGCCTTCGCTTAATCCAGTGCCGCGAAAATTGAAGCGCAGCACCGGCAGTCCGAAGGCACTCAGCGCTTTGGCCGCGTGATACACAACCTTGTTGTGCATGGTCCCGCCATGCAAGGGATGAGGGTGACAAACTAGCGCGGCATAGGGTGTATCGTCATCGCCGCTATTGAGCAATGCTTCCAGACGTCCGCTGGGACCGTTCAGAAAAAGTGATTGGATCTCGTTCGGCAATGTCGGAGGCTCGTGGAAACGAGCGCAGCGAGTTCGATTTTACGCGACAGGTTTCGATATGCTTTCTCGAATGGATCCACTGCGGCTCACGCGCGAACTCATCGACATTGAATCGATCACCGGCAACGAAGGCGGAGTAGGCGACTATCTGCAGAAGTTTCTCAGTAGTTTGGGCTACAAGGCCGAGAAGATGCCGGTCGAAGGATCGCGCCATAACGTTTACGCCACGCTGGACGGCAAGCCGGATCTGGTGTTCTCGACTCACATGGATACCGTGCCCCCATTCATCCCCTCATCGGAAGATGGCGAGAACATCTATGGCCGCGGCTCCTGCGATGCCAAAGGCATTATCGCGGCACAAATCGCGGCCGCCGAGCGTCTGCGCAGCCGAACTTCCCGAATTGGGCTTCTCTTTCTGGTCGGAGAAGAACGCGACAGCCAGGGCGCGAAAGAAGCCAATCAACATTCACCGGACTCACGCTTTCTGATTAACGGTGAGCCTACAGATAACCGCATCGGCCGCGCGTCGAAGGGTACGCTGCGCGTGGTGCTCACGGCCACGGGCCGCATGGCGCACTCGGCGTATCCCCATCTTGGCGAATCGGCGATTGAGAAACTGGTGGAAGCGCTGCACCGGCTGCTGAAAATGAAGCTGCCGGAGAATCCGGAGATCGGGCCGACTACCGTGAATATCGGCCTCATCGAAGGCGGCCGCGCTCCCAACGTGATTCCCGATTTTGCACGCGCGCAATTGCTGTACCGGCTGGTAGGCGATACCACTGAGCTGCGCCGGGAGATTCAGCACGCGGTGGAAGGTCTTGCGACTCCCGAGTTTGCATTGGAAATTCCATACGTAAAGCTCAGGACGGTGGACGGCGTTCCGGAGATGATCGCGGCTTTCACCACCGATATTCCCGCGCTCACCAACTGGGGCGAGCCAGTGCTTCTGGGGCCGGGCTCTATCCACGTGGCCCACACCGACCGCGAGTTCATCTCAAAACGGGAATTGACGGATGCGGTGGAATTGTACGTAAGAGTGGCGAATAAGCTGCTGGGGCTATGACGCAGCTCAACTCTCCGAATCGCTGTACTCTAACTCTCTACGCGCGTCTGCCGGCGCAAGATTGACTCGCGCCTTATACGCTAGACTTAAACCTCTATGTCCGGCTCGACCAACGCGCTAGCGCGTGCCTCCTCCTCTTATCTTCGATCCGCGATGCATCAGCCGGTGGAGTGGCACGAATGGAGCGCTGACGCCTTTGACAAGGCGCAGCGCGAGAACAAGCCGGTACTGCTCGATATCGGCGCAGTCTGGTGCCATTGGTGCCACGTGATGGATCGCGAGTCCTACGAGAATCCCGAGATCGCCGGCCTGATCAATGAAAACTACGTCGCCGTGAAAGTCGATCGCGACGAGCGTCCCGACGTGGACAGCCGATATCAGGCGGCAGTGCAGGCGATCAGCGGACAAGGCGGCTGGCCGCTCACCGCATTCCTCACTCCTGACGGCCGCCCGTTTTTCGGCGGAACTTACTTTCCGCCCGACGATCACTATGGTCGTCCAGGATTTCGCCGCGTGCTATCGACGCTTGCTTCTGCATACCGCGAAAAACATGGCGAGGTGATCGAATCGGCCGAGCAGGTGATGACCGCCATCGACCAGGCGGAGTCCTTTGCCGGCCGGTCGGGCGAGATTCCGTCCAGTCTCGTCGCCAACATGGTGAAGTCGGCCATGCAGAGCTTCGATCCGCATCATGGCGGATTCGGCTCGGCGCCAAAGTTTCCTCATCCTTCGATTCTCGATCTGCTCATCGACTACTGCGGACGCACGGGCGACCAGCAGGCACTCAACGTCGTGACCACCACTCTCGACCACATGGCGCAAGGCGGCGTCTATGACCAGATCGGCGGCGGCTTCCATCGCTATTCGGTCGATGAGCGCTGGGTGGTGCCGCACTTCGAGAAGATGTCCTACGACAACTCCGAGCTGCTCAAGAATTACGTGCATGCTTATCAGCTCACCGGCAATCAGTTTTACGGGAACGTAGCGCGCGACATCATTCGCTGGATGGACGAATGGCTCAGCGACCGCGAGCGCGGCGGATTCTACGCGTCGCAGGACGCAGATATCGATCTGCACGACGATGGCGATTACTTCACCTGGTCTTTGGCCGAGACGCGCGAAGTTCTGAGCGGTCAGGAGCTGGAAGCGGCAACGTATCACTACGACATCGGTGAAGTCGGCGAGATGCATCATCGTCCAGAAAAGAACGTATTGCACGTTCGCGCTGCGCCGGAACAGATCGCCACGCGCATGAAGCTTCAGCCGCAAGAAGTGGAGGCGCTGCTGGCTTCAGCAAAACAGAAGATGCTCGCAGCGAGACTCAAGCGGCAGGCTCCCTACGTGGACAAAACGGTGTATGTGAGCTGGAACGCGCTCTGCATCTCGGCGTACCTTGCCGCTGCTGCCGTCCTCGAATTGGACGATGTCCGGCACTTCGCGCTGCGATCGCTTGATCGTTTGCTGTCGGAAGGCTGGTCGGCCGAACAAGGACTCAAGCACGTGATTGCGTATTCAGATTCGTCCGCCCAGGTGCGCGACGTCACCGGCTTGCTTGACGATTACGCCTTCATGGTGAGCGCCTGCCTCGATGCGTACGAGACAACCACCGATCTCAGCTACTACCGCTTCGCTGCCGCGATCGTTCAGAAGATGATCGACCGTTTCTACGACGAGACCGGCGGCGGCTTCTTCGACACCTCGCGGCAGGCGCTTCACGCGAGTCTGGGCGCGCTGACCGCCCGCCGCAAGCCGCTGCAGGATTCGCCGACTCCTGCGGGAAATCCGGCGGCGGCTATCGCCCTGCTGCGGCTGCATAGCTACTCCGGCGAGCAGAAACATCGCGAGATAGCCGAATCGACGCTCGAAGCCTTTGCCGGCATCGCCGGCCACTTCGGCATCTTTGGCGCGACCTACGGAATCGCCGTTGAGCTTTACTTGCGAGCGCACCGTCAGGTGGTCGTGATCGGCCGCGACGAGGTAGCACGGCAGCTCTATCGAGCCGCGCTTTCGCCGTACGGCATTTCCAAATCGGTACTGCTGTTCGATCCGGACCACGTCGTCGAGCGAAACCTTCCACCTTCCCTGGCGCAGACTCTGCCCAATTTGCCGGGAATCAGGGAGGGCAAGAGTCAGGCGGTTGTCTGCTCCGGCTTTACCTGTCAGCCGCCGGTGGGCACGGTGAAAGAACTTCAGGCGCTCATGCCGGCTGCGTGAGCGAAAGCTGTTCGACGGGCGCTGTGCCGGCCGTTCACCAATAACCTTCAAGAAAATTGGGAGACGAACTCATAACATGCGAATTGCATTTCTCGGATTAGGAATCATGGGGCGCCCGATGGCGCAGAACCTGGTGAAGGCCGGACATCAGGTGAAGGTCTGGAACCGAACCGCAGGCAAGACGGTCGAAGGCGCTGCCGTCGCCGCGACTCCGAAAGAAGCCGCGCGCGATGCCGAAATCGTGTGGCTCTGCGTCTCAGACACTAAGGCAGTTGAGCAGGTGCTGTTCGGACATGACGGCGCCGCGGATTCAATTCAGCCGGGAACTATCGTCGTCGATTCGAGCACGATTCTGCCTTCGGCGAGCCTGAAATGTGCCGAGCGCATTCGCTCCAAGGGTGGAGACTTTGTCGATGCCCCGGTTACCGGATCGAAAGTCGGCGCCGAAGCGGGACAACTCATATTCATCGTCGGAGCGCGCCAGGCGACGTTTGACAAGCTTCAGCCGCTCTTCGCCACCATGGGCAAGAGCGCAGTTCGCGTAGGGGAAAACGGCAAAGGTCTGGCTGCCAAGCTTTCGATGAACCTGATGATCGCTCTCACCTTTGAAGGCTTTGCCGAAGCTCTGGTGCTGGCTAAGAAACAGGGAGTCGATCTGCAGCCTTTAATGAGTTTGATCAACCAGTCGATGGTGCGGTCAGGCGTGGTGGATTACAAAGCACCGTTCGTCATGGGCCGCGACTTCACTGCAAATTTTCCCATGCGGCTCATGCACAAAGACATCCACCTCATGCTCGATGCCGCACGGCAAAACGGCGTGAAGCTTCCCGGACTCGAGACCGTCGACCGCGTGTACGAGGCTTCCGTCCACCAGGGAAACGAAAATCTGGATTACGCAGCTACTCTGCTTACGCTGGAAAAATCAGCGGGTCTGTAAGCCGGGTCGTTTGCCGATTCGTGGAGCTCAGTGCGCGACCGCGTGCTTGGCTTTGGGATTCACGGTTGCCGGACTCACTGCGGAATGCAGTTTGGCGATCAGAGCTTGCGGACCTTCTCCCTTCACCAGATAGTCATGGACGGCATCCGAGCGCTCGTAAAGCTCTTCGCCGGTAACGAGGATGATCGGGGTTTTCGGCTGAAGGGGCTTCATGTTTTGTGCAACTTCGATTCCGTTCGTGCCCGGCAGATAGTAGTCCAGGAGAAGAGCGTCGTAGCGCGAGGCACGGGCCATGGCGAAGGCCTGCTCGGCGGTATCGGCTACATCGCAGTCGAATCCGGCCATGGCAAGCACCTTCTGCCGCATGCTGTTAAGTAATTGATTGTCATCAAGGCTGAGAATTTTCGGACGGGGAACAGTCATCTCTCAAGCATCCTCTCACACAAGCTGAGACTTGCTCGCCCCTAAAATCACCTGACTTAGTTCCCCTTAGTACTTCGGTGAGTTACTTCGAAATTTTCTTGCGCGCCAGCATCGCTTGCGGTGCAGCGTCGAAGTCAGCCACTCTGGCCAGAGTAAAATTGCGGCATCAAACCGCCGATGGCAAAAAGCAAAATCTCCGTGCTGCTGGTGGACGACCATAGCCTCGTCCGCCGGGGCTTTCGCCGCATGCTCGAAGACGAAGCCGACATGACGGTAGTGGGAGAGGCGAGCAGCAGCGCGGAAGCGGAAGAATTGGCGCGAAAACTCAGGCCGCAAGCCATTCTTATGGATTGTGCCTTGCCGGGAGAAAACGGGATTACCGCCGCCCGAAAGATCCTTCAGCTCATGCCTGAAACCGCAGTGCTGATGCTCAGCATGCATTCGGAAGACACGCTGGTTCGCCAGGCACTCGAAGCCGGCGCGCGCGGCTACATTCTGAAGAACGCCGCAGATCTGGATCTGGCCGCCGCCATTCGGCGCGTGCTCCAAGGCGAGATCGTCCTTGATCCCCAGGTTAAGCCCGGGGAATCTCTCAAGGGCGAGCGCACCGCCGGACTCACCAGCCGCGAACTCGAAGTCCTGCAGCTGATCGCGATGGGCAAGTCGAACAAGGAGATCGCCAGCGACCTCGACCTCAGCGTGAACACGGTGGCCGTTCATCGAGCGAACATCATGAATGCGCTCGGCCTGCACAAAACCGCCGAACTGGTCGTTTATGCCATACGCAACGGGCTGGTAAACCTTCCGTGAATCGTCGCGACTTCCTGGCTGGCGCCTTCAGCACAGCCGTGGCGGCGTCGTTCTCCGGGCAATCGCGAGCGCAATCTCCAGGCTTTCGTCTGGTCGACGTCACGTCGGCGGCAGGCGTCCACTTTCAGCACAATAGTGGAGCGTTCGGCGGCAAGTTTCTGCCGGAGACGCTGGGCTCCGGCTGCGCCTTCATCGATTTCGACGCAGACGGCTGGCCCGACATCCTGCTGGTCAACGGCATGGACTGGAGCGGCCACAAACAGCAGCGCACCACGCTGAAGCTCTATCGCAATAATCGCAATGGGACGTTCACTGATGTCACCCACGCCGCAGGCCTTGACGTGGAGATGTACGGGATGGGAGTGGCGGTCGGCGACTACGACAACGACGGCTTTCCCGACCTGCTGATTACCTGCGTGGGACAGAACCGCCTCTTTCACAACACCGGCAAAGGAACGTTCGTGGACGTGACGCGCAAGTCGGGATTGTTTGGCCGGCAAGCTTTCAGCACCTCGGCGCTCTGGTTCGACTACAACCGCGATGGTCTGCTGGATTTGTTTGTCTGCAATTATGTGAAGTGGTCGCCCGAACACGACGTGTTCTGCAGCAGCGACGGCAAACGAAAATCCTACTGCACGCCGGAGGCCTACCACGGCGAAACCTGCTGGCTGTTTCGCAACCGCGGCGATGGAACGTTCGAAGACGTCACGGCAGGCAGCGGCATCTTCGATGCCAGCTCGAAATCTCTGGGCGTCGCGATGTTCGACTATGACGATGACGGCTGGCCCGACCTGCTCGTCGCCAACGACACTCAGCCCAACAAGCTCTACCGCAATCAGCGCGACGGCACGTTTAAGGACGTTGCCCTCGAGGCCGGAGTCGCGTTCAGCTCGGAAGGCAAAGCCCGCGCCGGCATGGGCGTCGATGTCGGCGACATAAGCAATGATGGTCGTCCGGCGATTGCGGTCACGAACTTTGACAACGAAATGATCGGCCTCTATCGTCCGGTCACGCGCGGCAGCTATAACGACATCGCTCTGCAAGCGGGCATTGGCGAAGTCTCCCGCGCCACCCTCGGCTTTGGCTGCATCTTTGCCGACATGAACCTCGACTCAGCTCTTGACCTGCTGGTCGTCAATGGACACATCGACGAAACCGTGCGCAACATTCGTTATGGCGTGGGCTATGCACAACCTCCTCATCTTTTTCTCAACGACGGCAATGGTCATTTTCATGATGTGGCCGCAGACGCCGGCGGAGGTTTCGCAAGTCCCAAAGTAGGACGCGGTTTGGCGTATGCCGACTTCGACCGGGACGGCGATGTGGATGTTCTCCTCACCACCAACCATGGCCCGGCATTTCTCTACCGCAACGACCAACTTTCGGGGAACCACAGCATTCGTTTCTATCTGGTCGGAACCAAGTCCAATCGCGATGCGATTGGCGCGCGCGTCCGTCTTACCGCGGGCGGCGTTACGCAGTCGAGAACGGTGAAGAGCGGATCCAGTTATCTTTCCCAATCGGAGCTCGCTCTGACCTTTGGTTTGGGAGCGCGTGACGCGCCCGAGCGTCTGGTTATCGACTGGCCGAGCGGGAAAAACGAAGAGTTCAAGAATCTGAAAACGGGGCGAGCGTATCGCTGCACTGAAGACAAAGGCATCGCCTCCCTGCCCGGCTGGTGAGCACTCTCGCGCCGTAGATTCATTTAGAATCTTGCGTCCAATTCCATGCTGAAAAGAACATCGATCCCCAACCTCGAAAAATTGCT
>JAFAUE010000217.1 GCA_019243475.1 Acidobacteriota bacterium
TCGCCAAAGCTTTTCGCTGAGAACAGCCAGCGGAGCTGCCCCTACTTCATCCTCTCCGGGCAGGAACATGCGACCTAGCAGCGGTTTTACCGCCAGGATAGAAAAGAAATCGGAAGACAAAAAGTCGCCGGAAATGGATTCGGCGTCTCCCGCACCGGTCACGATGAAACTCGTCGTCCTGGTGATTGCGATCGCAGAGAGACTGTGATTCTGTTTCTGCCAATCGCGAAAGTTCAAGTACGAGATGGAACCGTTGTCAAAATTCGGCTTGCTCTCGGCAAGAACTACCAGTTGTTCGGGATGCGGGTAAGGAAGCGGTTTCAATAACACACCATTGACGACAGAGAAGACGGCGCTGTTTACGCCGATTCCAAGTCCCAAAGTGAGAATCGCGACGATGGCAAATCCCGGCGACTTAACCAGAAGGCGGATGCCGTAACGAACGTCCTGGAGAAAGCTATCGAGCGACACTCCAGCCCACATTCCGCGCGTCACCTCCTCGATTAACGCAACGTTTCCGAAGTCCCGCAGCGCGGCGTCGTGGGCGTGTTGCGCAGATGCTCCATGCTGGATTTTGTCGGTCTGAGACATGCGCAAGTGCGCCCGGAGTTCTTCTTTCAGTTCTGTGTCTTTGCGCTTAAACATCTGCAGCCTCGCTTCCAAAGGACTCGGATCGTGCAAGTTTCTTCACTTGGGCAAATCCCAATTGCGCGGCGGTCACTCATACCTCAGCGCCACGATTGGGTCAACGCGTGTGGCACGATGAGCCGGGAGCAGACAAGCGAATGCAGCGATTGCGGCAAGTATGAGTGCGACAGCGCCGAAGGTCAGCGGGTCGCTCGGCTTAACGCCGAAGAGCATGCTGGCCATAAGCCGGGTTAGAGCGAGTGCCGACACTACTCCGAGGCCAATGCCAATCAGGGTCAGGCGGGCCCCGCCTCCGAGCACCATCGCGAGCACGTTCGTGCGTTGTGCGCCCAACGCCATGCGCACACCAATCTCCTGCGTGCGCTGGCCGACGACGTACGACAGCACTCCATAAATTCCAATGACAGCGAGCAGCAGGGCTACTCCGGCAAAAACTGCCAGCAGAATCATCGAAAAGCGCTGTTGACCCATGTCGGTGGCGAGCACGTCGTCTTCAGAACGCGCCGCATACACCACCAATTCGCCATTCATTTCGAGTGCGCGCCGCCTCATTTCGTCGAAGGTTGGAACTCCTGCGCGCGCCGTCCGAACATACACATCCGGGCTGAAGCCGCCGCGCTTTAAAGCCGAATCGGGCGCCTGGCTGATGGGAATGTACATCTGCGCCTGCAATGGAAAGGAAGCGTCGGACTCAAGTCCCCATTGGTTCACGTGTCCCACCACGCCAACGATCTGCGGATTCCTGACTTTTTCTTGTGCCTGCGGATCCGTGTTCAGATCGATGTAATGCCCAATCGGATCTTCGTTTGGAAAATACTTCTTCGCAAAGGCCTCATCGATCACTGCGACTGCCGGCGTGCGTTCGTCGTCGCTCTCTGAAAAGAATCGCCCACGCTTGAGCGGCACTTGCATGGTCTTCGAATAATCGGAACCGACGTCGTACTCGACGGTCATCGGCAATTGGTTGAGTGCAGGCATGGGCCGGCCGACGATCCAGAAGTAGTCTTCGTTGTCGCCTTGCAGCGGGCGGGCGCCCCAACTCAGCGTTACGGACTCCACTCCGGGCAACGAAGCCAGCTTGTCATGAAGTTCCCGGTGTGCCGCGCGTACTGCATCGGGTGACGATTTATACGAGGGTGGACCGGAAACTGAGAACTCAAGCACGTTGTGAGGATTGAATCCAGGATCAAGCCCCCACAAGGCAAAAAGCGTGCGGATCATGAGTCCCGCGCCGGTCAGCAGGACCAGGGCCATAGCCATCTCACCCACTACCAGGACAGCTTGTGTGCGGCTTCGCATTCCCGAAACAGAACGACCTGCTTCTTTCAGCGTTGCGCCGACATTCGCCCGCGAAGTCTTGATGGCGGGGGCAAGTCCAAAAGCTATGCCGGCAAGAATCGAAGTACAAAGCGTAAACAGCAGCACTCGGGTATCGAGACCAATGTCGTCAGCGCGGGGCATGTTTACAGGCATGGCAGCAATCGCGGCTGCAGTGCCGAACTTCGCGAGAAGCTGTCCTAAAGCACCGCCTATTAGGGCAAGCAGAATGCTTTCCGTGAGCAGTTGACGGACGATGCGCGATTCACCTGCGCCAACCGCAACGCGGATCGCAAATTCGCGCTGCCGCGCAGTTGAGCGAGCGAGAAGCAGGTTGGCCACGTTTGCACAGGAGATGAGCAGCACGAAAAATACGGCTCCGAGAAGAACCAGCAACACAGGACGCACTCGCCCGACCATTTCTTCAGACAAAGGCACCAGTCGAGCTTTTTTGCCTCCGTTGATATCGGGGTACGCGCTGGCTAACTCGCGGGAAACCCGGTCCATGTCCTCTTTCGCCTGCTGGAAAGTGATTCCGTCTCTCATACGGCCGATAGCATCCATGCCCCAGCCTGCGGAACGATTGTTATGAAAAAAAGGCTCATTAAATTCGCCCATGGGCAGATAGACTTCATTCGCTGGCCCGCCACGCTGGAAATTCTGGATGTGCAGATGAAAGCTGGAAGGCACTACGCCGATGATTGTGCGGCCAGTCCCGTTCAAGTCCATCCGCTGGCCGATAATGTTGGGATCGGAGCCGTATTTCCTCTTCCACAGTCCTTCGCTGATCATTGCGGTTGGATTCGCGCCGAGCCGGTCTTCGTCAGCCGAGAACGTTCGTCCCAGAATGGGATTGACACCCAGGACTTCGAAGAAGCCCGCGGAGACCATCTCTCCAGTGACCCTCTCAGGCTCGCCATGGCCCGTCAGGTCGAAACCGCTCTCCCGATATGCGGCCATGGTGCTGAAGGTGCGGTTCATGCGCCTCCAATCCTCAAAATTTGGATAGGAAATCGAGGCGTTTTTGAAGCTCGGCATCTCGGTGAACATGACCACCAATCGGTCCGGATGCGGAAAAGCCAGCGGATTGAGAAGAACGCCGTTTACCACGGAGAAGACAGCCGTGTTAGCTCCGATTCCAAGCGCCAAAGTCAGAATTGCAACCAGTGAGAATCCCGGTGACTTGGCCAGCACTCGCAGTCCGTAGCGCACATCCTGAGTAAAGACTTCCCAAGAAGCCTTCGCCCACATACTGCGCGTAACCTCCTTCACCAAGCCAACGTTGCCGAATTCGCGTATGGCACGATTGTGCGCGTCCTCCGTTGAATGGCCCGATCGCACGCCATCGCGGGCGGCCATTTCGATGTGACTGCGGATTTCTTCATCGAGTTCAGAATCTCTGTCTTCGAACATAGTGCCCTCATTGATACCCAGGTTCTCTCAACTTTGACGAATCATTCGCAGCGCAGCGCGACCATGGGATCGACGCGCATCGCTCGCCGCGCCGGGATATAGCAAGCCAACAAAGCTACTGATAAGAGGACGGTTGCTACAAAAACAAATGTGATGGGATCAGTTGGGCGAACGCCGAACAGTAAACTGTCTAATAAGCGAGTAATCCCCATCGCTGCGATAAACCCCGCTGCAACCCCCGCCAACAGCATGCGAGCTCCATCGCTCATGACCATGCGCAGCACGTGCGTGCGTTTCGCTCCTAACGCCATGCGAACACCGATTTCTTGCGTTCTCTGCCCCACTAAATACGAAAGCACTCCGTAGATGCCGACGCTAGCCAGCAGCAGCGCGAATCCGGCAAACACGCCGAGTAGACCGACAGCAAAACGTTGCCGGGCGATGGATCTGCCGACTACTTCTTGTTCTGACTGGTTGTCGGAGACGATAAGTTGGGCATTATTCGCCAGCAATTGGGAGCGGATGGTTTGAAAGAAAGACTCTGCCGACACGCTCGACTGTGAGCGCACGTATACGCGAAATGCACCTGCAAGGTTCTTGATCAACGGATCTGACGCCTGCATGTAGGGTCTGTACAGCTGGGCTTGCAGTTGTTCTTTAAAATCCTGGGCCAGTCCGAACTGACTCACATGTCCCACGACTCCCACGACTGTGACTGGAATCCACGTCTTCGGAAGGGCATCGTAATCGAGCAATCTCACCGTTTTCCCGATTGGATTCTCGCCGGGAAAGTACTTTTTTGCGAAGCCCTCATCGATAACTCCCACCTGAGCTGAGTGTTCGATATCTGTGGCATTGATCAAACGTCCTCTTAAAAGGGAAATGCGCATCACCTGGAAGTACTCCGGCTCGACGTCATACTCCAACGTCATTGGGAAGTCAGATTCGTGCTCCGCGTGAGGCTGCCCTTCGGCCCAGAAAGTGGCCTCGTTATCACTCTCCATCGGATACGCGCCCGACGCAAGCGATACCGACTGCACGCCTGGTATCCTCTCGATTTGGGAATGGATCTTGCGGAACTCCGCGCGGATGGCCTCGACCGGTAGTTGCGCTTGCTCGCGCGGGAGCGCAATGCCGAAGTGCACGACGTTGCGTGGATCAAATCCGGGATTGGTTCCAAGCAGGTAACCAACCGTGCGAATCATCAGCCCGGCTCCGATAAGAAGCACCAGTGCCATTGCCATTTCTCCGGCCACAAGCAGGCTTTGCATCCGTGATTTGCCGGCGAAAACGGCGCGGCTCGTATCTTTCAAAGTGCTTCCGACATTCACGGCCGAACTTCTAAGTGCTGGAACGAGACCAAACAACAAAGCGGCGGCAACAGAGACTAGACAGGTAAACAGAAGTACGCGCCAGTCGAGCGCAATCCCTTGTGCGCGCGGGACCGATGTCGGGACGGCGGCTAGGGCAGCCGCAGTTCCCCACTTCGCCAAAAGAAGCCCGATACCGCCTCCGAGCACGGCCAAAAGAAGGCTTTCTGTCAGGAGTTGTCGCACAATGCGCGCCTGCCCAGCGCCAAGGGCGACGCGAATGGCCATCTCGCGCCGCCGGGAGGTCGAACGCGCCAGAAGCAGGTTCGCGATATTCACGCACCCGATAAGCAGTACAAATGCGACGGCTCCAAGCAGAATCCACAGAACAGGACGAATTTCCCCGACGATTTCCTCTTTGAGCGGACTGATTCGCGCTTTCAGGTCCGAGTTCACATCGGGATAAGCCACAGCAAGGTCGGCGTTCACTCGTTTCATGTCCTGCTCGGCCTGCTCCGCCGTGACGCCCGGCTTCAGAAGCGCAATCGCATTCGTTCCCCAGAAGGCATCGCGCTGAAAAAAGCGGTTATCGCTTTCCTGCGCGAGAGGAACATAAAGGTCGGCAGTGCGGAAGTTTTGAATTTTGAGATCGAACGAAGCCGGAACTACTCCGATGATTGTGCGCCCTTCGCCGCCGACGATAAGACTCTTTCCAATGACCTTGGGATCAGCGTTGAATTTCCTTTTCCAAAGTCCTTCGCTTATCAGAACCACGGGCTCAGACCCTGGGCGATCTTCGTCTGCAGTAAAAATCCTCCCCATCACTGGATTCACGCCGAGAATTGGAAAAAATGAGGACGTAACGCGTTGCGCCTTGACGCTCTCGGGCTCGCCAACACCGGTGATGCTGCCATCCGACCAGCGGTAAGCCGCCATGGACTCAAAAGAGCGGTTCTCCCGCTGCCAGTCCTGGAAATTCGGATAAGAGATTGAGCCTTTGGGGAAGTTCGCTTTGTCCTGAAACATCAAAACGATGCGGTTCGAATTTGGGAACGGCAACGGATTCAGCAGGACGCCATTCACGATTGAGAACATCGTCGTGTTTGCCGCAATCCCAAGCGCCAAAGTAAGAATGGCTACGGTCGAAAAGCCTGGCGACCTCATCATCGTCCGGAAGCCATAGGTTAAATCTTGCAGTAGTACTTCCAGAGACGCGCCGGCCCACATCTCACGAGTGGCCTCCTCGACTTGCCCAATATTGCCGAATTCGCGAGTCGCGTCGTAGTGAGCTTCTGGCGCAGACTGACCCGCCTGCAGACGATCGCGAGTCGCCATATTTAGGTGACTTTGGATTTCCTCGTGCAGATCGGAGTCTTTGTCTTCGCGGCTAAACATGAGTCGAATTCTTCTTTCCTGGTCGAGAGCTGGAGTGGCACATCGGTATCATCGCGACTCGCCTCATACTTCTTCCGGACGGTTTGCCAAAATGGCACCTATTGCATCGGACATCTGATTCCAGCGTGAGCGCTCTTCTCCGAGTCGTTTTTTTCCCGCAGAAGTCAGCTGATAGAACTTTGCCCGCTGATTGTTGTCCGTAAGCCTCCACTCCGACTTGATCCACTTTTGCCGTTCGAGCCGGTGCAGGGCCGGATATAACGAGCCGGTATCGACTTGCAACACATCACCAGACTGCGCTCGTATCACTTGGCTGATGCCGTAACCGTGCTGGGCACCCCACATCAAAGTCTGCAAGATCAACAGATCGAGCGTGCCTTGCAGCAGTTCAATGCGATTCTGATATTTCTCCGATTGCGGACTCATTCCACTCCTGAATTACCTAGGCTGTAGAGTCTCTACAGGTAAGGATGTTGACGCTCTACAGCCTCACTGGTTAGCAAGAATTTTGCCGAAGGAGAAAGCGTGGCTTCCTATGGACTTAGTGCAGTACGCTTGCGACGTTTGTATAGAAACTCTGTCCGTCGAAGCGCAAAGCTGTTCGGAAGCGAACACTTATACGGGCATGAACTTGAGTGCCTTTGAAGTGAACGGGAAGCAGCCGAATCGCAGGTATATTTATCCCAAGTTCAATGTCAAAAATTCTAAGTTCTGCTCTTCTTTTCTTGCTGTTTCTTCCACCTTGTCTGGGACAAAAAGGGGCGACTCAACAGAGTGTTCCGGCTGCCAAATCTGCGCCGCGAAGCAAAACTGCTGTCGCAAGCCAATTCAAGACATTGGATTCGGTAATACAGGACGCTATCGATCAGAACCAATGTCCGGGCGCAGTAGTCGTGGTGGGGCACCACGGCCGTGTGGTTTACCGGAAGGCTTATGGCATGCGCTCTTTGGAACCGAGCCGAGAGCGGATGACACTGGACACCGTTTTTGACGTCGCCTCGCTGACCAAGGTGGTAGCCACCACGCCGTCTGTGCTCCGGCTCCTGGAACTGGGACAGATTCGCCTGGACGATGCAGTGGCGACGTACTTGCCTGAGTTTTCCCAGAACGGGAAGGAATTTGTTACCATTCGACAACTTCTCACTCATTATTCCGGACTTCCAGAAGATTTGGACCTGAAGACGCAATGGGAAGGCCAGGAGGCGGCTCAGCAGATGGCCTTTGCATCACCGTTGGTCACTCCTCCCGGATCCGTGTTCCGCTATAGCGATATCAACTTCGAGGTCCTGGGATTCCTGGTGGAACGACTCTCGAAAATGCCGCTCGATAAATACGCCGATGCGTTCGTCTTCCAACCGTTGGGCATGAAGGAGACGCGCTTCCTGCCACCGTCCACGTGGAAGCGCCGAATCGCTCCCACCGAATACGACGAGCACAACGAGATGCTGCGCGGCGTCGTACACGATCCCACCGCGCGCCGCATGGGCGGAGTCGCTGGGCACGCAGGCCTCTTCTCAACAGCCGCTGATCTCTCGAAGTACGCGCAAGCATTGCTCGATGCCATTCATGCAAAGCCTCAGCGGAAGCAGTTTCTCAAGACGCTTACCGTAATGAAGGCAACCCGGCCCCAGCAGCCACCCAACGCAACAAGTTTGCGGGGACTGGGGTGGGACATCGACACGGCTTTCTCTTCGAACCGGGGAGAGTTGTTTCCCCTCGGGTCATTCGGTCATACCGGCTTCACGGGGACGTCGATGTGGATCGATCCCTACACCGACACCTACGTGATTCTTCTCACCAACGCAGTCCATCCACATGTTGGCCACTCGGTGATCGCTTTGCGGGGAAAGGTGGCAAACGTCGTTGCCACGGCGCTCGACATTGGCAAAGAAATCGACAGCAAGAATCCACTTCTCGCCATAACTGGCTATAACGAGGCCGAGAGCGGCAGCAGGCGCATGGCTTATCGCAACGCGAAGGTCCTGAATGGAATTGACGTGCTGGAGGCAACGCACTTCGCCGCTTTGAACCCAGCGGCGGAAGGACAACCGGCGCGCAAGATCGCGCTGCTTACTAATCAGGTGGGACTCGACGCCGATGGGCATCGCACAATCGATGTGTTGAATGCCGTTCCCGGATTGAAACTCGTCAATCTATTTAGTCCTGAACATGGCGCGGTTGGACAGCTTGACACCACGACGATTGGCGACAGCGCGGACCCAGCGACAGAAATCCCGGTCTATAGTGTGTACGGCGACACCGATGCCAAGCGCCGACCGACGGCGGAGGAGCTCAAAGCCGTCGATGCAGTGGTGATCGATCTCCAGGATGCAGGCGTGCGTTTCTGGACCTATCAGACTGCAGTCGGCTATTTCCTCGAAGCCGCAGCTCAGACTGGAACCGAAATTGTCGTCTTGGACCGGCCGAATCCCATTACCGGGTCGACGGTTGCGGGTCCGATTGCGGACCCGGACAAACGAAGTTATGTAGCTTATTTTCCCGAACCTTCGCGCCACGGCATGACGTTGGGCGAACTGGCGGAGATGTTTAATGGCGAGCAGAAGCTCGGCGCAAAGCTCACCGTAGTGCCGATGCAAGGCTGGCAGCGCGGTGACTGGTGGGACTCGACGGGCGAGACGTGGGTGAACCCGTCCCCCAACCTTCGGAACTTGAATGAGAACACCCTCTACCCAGGATTGGGATTAATCGAGGGTACAAATGTTTCAGTGGGCCGGGGAACCGACACTCCATTTGAAGTGCTGGGAGCTCCTTGGATCAAATCTCAAGAGTTGGCCGCTTATTTGAACGGCCGGCACATTTCTGGCGTCCGTTTTATCCCGTACAGTTTCACGCCGGCGTCGTCAGTCTATGCGAACCAACTGTGCGGAGGCGTGAACCTGGTTGTCACCAACCGGCTTACACTGGATTCTCCCGAATTGGGAATCGAAGTCGCTTCGGCCTTGCAAAAGCTGTATCCAAACGACTATCAGATCGCAAAGTCGATGACCCTGATTGCGAACCAGCAAACTCTCGACGATCTAAACGCGGCGGTTGATCCCCGCTTCATTTCTTCCAGGTGGAACGAGGCTCTGCAAAACTTTAAGACCGTGAGACAGAAATATCTTATCTACAAATAGCCCGGCTCAATTGGGACACCGTTTCCGATAACGGTCACTCCCTCGGGATTGACCCGAAACGGGAGCACTCGTCCGCCATTGGCGCGAATAGCTTCGGCCACAGCTTCGTGACTGCCTTCGCGAACAAACAGTACAAAGCAACCGCCGCCCCCGGCTCCGCACACTTTGGCAGCTAATGCTCCTTTTCGCTTGGCCGCAGCAATCAGACGGTCGATAAGTGGCGTTGAGATTCCCGGAGCGTTCGTCCGGCGCAGCTTCCACTCTTCCCCAAGGAGGCGCGCGACGTCGTCCCAATCACCGGATTCGAGCGCCGCGTGCATGGCGCGCGCAATTGCGCCGATCTCCTCGAAGTTGCGGAAGACTCGTTTGTCGCCGTTGATGTGCGCCTTGAAGACCTCCCAGTTGTTGATTCCTGATTGACGGGGAGCACCTGTATAGACAAGGACGAAACGGGATTCGATGTCGGCCGGAGCTACAGAAATAGACTGCCGGTGGATACCGTCAGGATCGAGATGAATGGCATTTACCCCACCATAGAGTGCTGGGTAATAGTCCTGACATCCCGTGGGAACATTGATCAGCTGCGCTTCGATATTCTGCGCAATCACGCGAATCTCTTCACGATCCAGCTTTTTGCCGGTGTAGCGCGCTAGGCCTGCGATGCTGGCTACCATTAAGGCGGACGAACCTGAGATGCCCGCTCCGGCCGGCGACTCGGAATTTGTCTCGATGCTCAGCCCCTGCCCCTTCGGAGGGCCTGCCGGAAAAAAGAAACGAACTAAATGCGCTGCCATCTGATGGTTCTGCCGTGTGGCTCGGCAAAAGGCGCTGAAATTTGGAAACCGATCCTCACAGCGCATGTCAATGGACTTGAAATAAATGGCGCCATCCTGGCGAGTTGTGATTTGGCATCGCGTAAGGATGTTGACGGCGAAATTTACCGTGACCGCGCCGGGATGGAAGAGATACAGCGGCCACAGGTCCAGCGTGCTGCCCGCTAGGTCCACACGGCAGGACGCATGCGCGACGATAGTATCTTCCCCGCGCTTCGGCGATTTGCGAATGGGCGTCAATTCTCGGTGAAGAACTGGGCGATATTGCGAAATTTCTTGTATCGAGATTCGACAAGCTGCGTTGTCGGGATGCTTTTCAGTTCCACAAGATGTCTTTGCAGAGCCTCGTCTACGAGAGCGGCCGCGGCATCCGGATCGTTATGAGCACCACCATCCGGTTCGGAAACGACTCCATCGATGCAGTTCAATTGCTGCAGATCCGCCGCAGTAATTTTCATTGCCTGCGCCGCGATCTCCTTCTTGCTGGCGTCGCGCCACATGATCGAAGCGCAGCCTTCCGGAGAAATGACCGAGTAAATGGAGTTCTCCAGCATCAGCACACGATCGGCTATTGCAATCGCTAATGCCCCTCCGCTGCCACCTTCCCCAGTGATGATGGCGATGGTGGGCACCTGTAGGCGCGACATCTCTCGCAGGTTCACGGCAATCGCCTCTCCCTGCCCGCGCTCCTCTGCTCCCAATCCGGGATAAGCGCCGGGGATATCGATGAACGCTACGATCGGTCGACGAAATTTTTCGGCCAGCTTCATGCAGCGCAGCGCTTTCCGGTAGCCCTCTGGATTCGCCATTCCAAAATTGCGCTGCACGCGCTGCTTCGCGTCACGGCCCTTTTGTGTTCCCAGCAGCATGATCTGCTGATCGTGGAATCGAGCCATGCCGCAGATGAGCGCCGGATCATCAGAGAATCTCCGATCCCCGTGGATTTCGCTCCAATCGGAAAAAATGCGCTCCACATAGTCGAGGAAGTACGGACGTTGCGGATGCCGTGCGAGCTCAGTCTTTTGCCAGGCGGATGTCACCGTATCCAGGTGAGAACGCAAGCTTTCGATCTGGCGATGAAGCTCGTAGAGCTGCTGCTTGGTTTGCACGTCTGCACTCGGGAGTGATTCCAAATGCGTAATCTGTCTTTCGAGGCTCTCAATGTCTTTTCTGGCTTTGGTGGCTGCGTCCATGAATGGGGGAGTCGGGGCGAGTCTGACGGCAGCAGCGCTTCAGTCAACCACCTGCACGCTGCCTCGCCCACATAGTTCTTCCGCGCGAGAAATGAAGAGCCGGTCAGCCTGAACATTATAGCCGTCAGCCTCCATCACCACCATGAAGTCGCCCGGCCGCTCAAGGTTGAACAGCACCTTGGCATCGCCTTTGCGTTCGCGAAAGAGATTGTGCAAAGCATCGATCGTTTCCGGCTGCGCGCTCTCAAGAGGGAGACGAATCCGCAAAGAGCGCGGTAACCTGGGCTTCGCCTCGTCGAGGGACGAGAGGGTTGAGATGGCCAGCTTCGGATTCGACCCCTCTTCTACGCGTACCGCACCGCGTACCAGAACGGGAACCTCCATCTTCAGCTTCTCTGCAAGCCGCTTATACGCTTCGGGGAAGACGATGACCTCAACCGATCCCTCCATGTCTTCCAGAACAGCTTGCGCGTAGAGATCGCCTTTGCGGGACTTCACTACCCGAACGCCGCTCACGATTCCCGCGCTGGTGATTTCATCCTTACCCGTGCCCTGCTTCATGGCACAGATCGCAGCAGTATCCAGGGCGCCCAAATCAACCAGCTTATCGCGGTACTTCTCCATCGGATGACCTGTGATGAAGAAGCCGAGTATTTCCTTCTCCGCGGCGAGACGCTGATGTTCGTCCCAATCCGGGACGTCGGGGAGTCGGTCCGATTCCTGAGCGGCGCTGGAATCGAATACGCCAAACAGGCCATGTTGGCCGAACTCAGCATCGCGATGCGCTTTCTGCCCGCGCTCAATCGCTTTATCCAGCCCAGCCATAAGCTGCGCGCGCGCTCCCAGAGCATCCATCGCCCCACTCTTAATAAGCGATTCCAGCACGCGCTTGTTCATCACGCGCAGATCGACCTTTTCACAGAACTCGAAGAGAGAGGCGAACTTTCCGATTTCCTTCCGTGCCTGAATAATTGATTCAATCGCTGTACGGCCTACGTTCTTGACCGCCGACAATCCGAACCGAATGGCTTCGCCGTGCGGGGTGAAGTTGGCATCGCTGAAGTGGATGTGCGGGGGCTCGACGGCAATTCCCATTTCGCGACATTCATTGATGTACTTGACCACTTCATCCGTGCTGCCTGCCTGAGAAGTAAGGAGGGCAGCCATGAACTCGACGGGATAGTGCGTCTTCAGATAGGCCGTTTGAAAGGCCAGCAGCGCATACGCTGCAGAGTGCGACTTGTTGAACCCATAGCCGGCAAACTGTTCCATTAAGTCGAAGATCTTGACGATCGACTTCTCCGGATACCCGCGGCTGATAGCTCCCTTTACGAAACGGTCTCTTTGCTTCGCCATCTCCTCCGGGTTCTTCTTGCCCATGGCGCGCCGAAGAAGATCGGCTTCTCCGAGCGAATATCCGGCGAGCAGGTTGGCAATCTGCATTACCTGCTCCTGATACACAATTACCCCGAGCGTCTCTTTCAGGATGCCTTCGAGCTCAGGCAGCTCGTATTCAACCTTCCTACGCCCGTGTTTGCGCTCAATAAAGTCATCAATCATGCCTCCCTGGATCGGGCCAGGTCGGTAAAGAGCATTGAGAGCGGTGAGATCTTCAACTGTGGTCGGCTGATAGCGCCTAAGTACATCGCGCATCCCCTGCGATTCAAACTGGAACACTCCCGACGTCAATCCCGTGTGGAAGACTTTCTGGTAGGTGGCCGGGTCCATCAGCGGCAGGTCCAGGAGATTGAGTTGTTGGTTGCGCGTTTGTTCGATCAGCCGGAGCGCGTCGTCCAAGATCGTGAGCGTAGTGAGCCCAAGAAAATCCATCTTGAGCAGCCCGATCTTTTCGACCGCTTTCATATCGAAGGCGGTCACGATTTCATCGTTCTTGGTCTTATGCAGGGGTACAAGGTCAGTAAGCGGCTGCGGAGCAATCACCACGCCGGCGGCGTGAACCCCGGAATTGCGCACCAGCCCTTCGAGCTTGCGCGCGATATCAAGAAGCTCGCGCACTTGCTGCTCGTTCTCATACGCCTGCTGCAAAGGTGGCGAGTCCGTTAGCGCCTGGTCAAGCGTAATGTTCAACGTGTTAGGGACCATTTTGGCAATGCGGTCCACATCGCCATAGGGAATATCCATGGCGCGGCCAACGTCCTTAATCGCCGCCTTAGCCGCCATAGTTCCGAAAGTGATGATCTGCGCGACCTGCTCGCGTCCATACTTCCGTGTGACATAGTCGATGACTTCGCCGCGGCGATTCATGCAGAAGTCAACGTCGATATCCGGCATCGATACCCGTTCCGGATTCAGGAATCGCTCGAACAGAAGCTCGTTCTGCAGCGGATCGATGTCGGTGATCTCCATGGCATAGGAGACTAGCGATCCTGCGGCCGAACCACGGCCAGGCCCGACAGGGATACGGTTTTCCTTTGCGAAGCGAATGAAGTCCCAAACAATAAGGAAGTATCCCGCGAACTTCATCTGCTTGATGCAATCGATCTCTCGTGAAAGGCGCTGCTCGTACTCGCTGATGCTCTTGCGAAGTTCGCCGCGCTGCGCCAGAGTGCGAATGATTTCCATGCGCCGGGCGAATCCTTGCCGGCACACGTGCTCGAAGTAGCTATCGAGGTCTTCGCCTTCAGGGACCTCGAACTGCGGGAATGGATTTTTTACCTTGTCGATCTTCGCGTTGCAGCGTTCGGCGATTGCCATCGTGCGCTTGAGCGCGTCCGGAATGTCGGCAAACACGCGGTGCATTTCATCGGCCGACTTCACGAAGAATTGGTCGCTGTCGAACTTGAACCGTTTTTCGTCGTGAATCGACGACGCGGTCTGCACGCACAGCAAGACCTCATGGGCGTAGGAGTCTTCTCCGCAGATGTAATGGCTGTCATTGGTCGCGACGAGAGGAATTTCAAGATCACGATTCAGCCGCAACAGATCCGATCGAATCTGCTTCTCCAGGGCCAGCCCCTGATCCTGAATCTCGATGAAAAAGTTTCCATCACCGAAGATGTCGCGATACCCTCCGGCAGTCTCGCGCGCGGCATCATACTTGCCCGCCATCAGGTTTTCGCAAAGTTCGCCGGCCAGGCAGCCCGACAGACCGATCAACCCCTTAGCATGCTGCGCAAGAAACTTCTTACTCACCCGAGGCTTGTAATACATGCCGTGCAATGACGCTTCGGAAGTAATCTTCACCAGGTTGCGGTAGCCTTCGTCGTTTTCCGCAAGCACGAGCAGGTGGTTGTATTCGTCACCCTCGGGCGCGGCACGGTGATCGTCCTTCTTGCAGACATACAGTTCGCATCCGATGATGGGCTTGATTCCAGCATCTCTAGCGGCGTTGTAAAAAGCCACCGCGCCAAAGATGTTGCCGTGGTCGGTCATGGCGACCGAAGTCTGACCGAGCTCCGCGACTCGCTTTACCAGCTTGTCAACATCGCATGCGCCATCAAGCAGCGAATAGTCAGTGTGAAGATGAAGGTGGGTGAACTCGGACATGAAGCGTTACTCAAGATTTTAACGGGGAATGGCGGGAAGATGGGTATGAGGATTTCGCGTCCGTCAGGTGGAAAACAAAGCCTCTATTAGGTCCCCAGTTACGCAGGTCTCGGCAATGCCAGGAGAATACTAGTGCCCTGTTCCCTACTTTTTCTTTTTCTTTGGAGCCGGCTTCTTTGCGGCTTTCTTGGCGACCGGCTTCGGCTTTGACGCAGCCTTCTTGATTGCTGCCTTCTTTGCGG
>JAFAUE010000220.1 GCA_019243475.1 Acidobacteriota bacterium
GTGCCGTGCGACATGAAGTTCATCATCGTCATCAACAGCACCAGATAAGCAAAGCGCCGCCAATTGCGCCGGACCAGTGCCCAATAGGTTGACCATTCCGTTCGTGAGCTGTGCCAGGCCGGCGACTCCTTCACCTTGGCGCGGATGAATAGCGATAGCAGTGCCGGAAGTCCGCCGACAAAGAAGAGCGCGCGCCATCCAAAATGCGGAAAGATGGTGAAGTATGCCGCCGCAGCCAGCATATTTCCCAAGGCGTAGCCTTCCTGCAGCAAGCCGGAAAGAATTCCACGCCAACGCGCGGGCACGGATTCGAGCGCCAAAGATGCCCCGACACCCCATTCGCCCCCCATTCCGATTCCATACAGCAGTCGCAGAACGAGGAAGCTGCGGTATCCGGGAGCGAAGCCGGAAAGGACTTCAACGATGGAATAAAAGATGACGTCAAGGATCAATGGAAGCCGGCGTCCGTAGCGGTCCGCCAGCACGCCAAATATGAGTGCACCCAATGGGCGCATTGCCAGACTCGCCGTCAGAGTAAGCGCGATATCTGGTCGCGAGCGATGGAACTCGCGCGCCACGTCGTTCAGCACATAGGTGAGGACGAAGAAGTCAAAGGCGTCGAGCGTCCAGCCGAGAAAACCGGCGAGCAGCGCATTGCGCTGATTGGCGCGTTCGCCGGGGTTGTAGCTCGGATCTGCAGGTATAGGCATGAGAATGGGAAATGAGGAGACGCGGGGTTCGTCTGCTCACTTCACTTGGAGAGTGCCTCCGCGATCGCGCGTTCTGCCAGCGGAGCCATCACTTCATATCCTGCATCATTGGGATGGAGGCAATCGTAGGTGAGCTCCTGCTTCAACATGCCGGAGGAATCGACCATCGCCGAATAGTAATCGAGATACACAAATCCGTTCTTTGCCGTGTAGCTCTTGATCCAGCCATTCAAGGCGACGATCTGTTGCGGCGGACGCCGCGCGGTCTGCGGACGCAAGGAGTCACATACCGGCATTACAGATGCGATTACCACACGAATACTATTGGCACGGGCCAGTTCGGACATCGAAGTTAAGTTCTCTTCAATGTTCTCCAGCGTTTCCGCACCCGTGTTACCGGCGATATCGTTCGTGCCGGCCAGAGTGACAACCACTTTGGGCTTCAGGTCGATAACATCCGGACGAAAGCGCACCAGCATCTGCGGCGTGGTTTGCCCGCTGATACCGCGATTGATGTAGGGCTTTCCCGGAAAGAAAGGAGCCGGACCCTTTCCCCAGCCATCGGTGATCGAGTCGCCCATGAAGACCACGCGGTTCTCGCCCGTCGCCGGCGGCTGCACCTTGGCATTGGCATCGCGATATCGTCCCAGATTGGGCCAGTCGTTCAGCGCCTGATGCGCGCGCTGAAGTTGTGTCACGAGGGTCTGAAGCTCGGGATCGACCACCGGCGGCGGAGCTTGCGGTGCAGACGTGGCGTTTTGGGCGGAAAGCGCTGCAGCAAAAGAGATGAAAAGAGCGAGGGACAAGGTTTTCATGGGCAGGCATGATAAAGGAAGTCGTGTCGAGTTTCAGATTTCGAGTAGTGGGAGCCTGACTTGCCGCCCCCAATCACTGTGCGCAACCGGCACTTCCAACTCGGCCCTTGCTTGAGACCTCTCTTGCAGTGGCGGGGCGCTGCACGTAACGTATTCCCACAATCATGCGCATACTCGCCATTCTTTTATTAGGCTTCTTGCCGCTAATACAAGGTCGAACGCATCCCGCTCAACCATCGGCTCCCGCCGCTGCGCACGATGTTGGTACGGTCAACGCATCGCGCATCATGGACCATTTGCATGCGTTATCCCAATACGGGAAGAATCCACGGGGCGGAGTAAGTCGGGTCGCCTACAGCGAGCCCGATCGCCAGGGACGCGAGTATGCCATGCAGCTGATGCGAGATGCCGGCCTTGACGTCACCCTCGATGCTGCCGGGAACCTTATTGGCTCTCGCTCGGGCAGCGATCCGTCGCTGAAGCCATTGCTCATCGGTTCGCATATCGATTCCGTCATAGAGGGCGGGAACTACGACGGGGATGTCGGGTCGCTGTCCGCCATTGAAGTGGCACAAAGTCTTCGCGAGCATTCCCTGCAACTACGCCATCCTTTGCAGGTGGTGATCTTCCAGAATGAAGAGGGTGGCACGATCGGCAGTCATGCCATGGCGGCAGGGCTCACGGATCAGGTGTTGAATTCGGTTTCATCCAGCGGGAAAACCGTGCGCGACGGTATCCGCTTCCTCGGCGGCGATCCCGACAAAGTCCGCCAGCCCGAGCGTCAGCCGGGCAGCATCGCAGCGTACTTAGAGCTCCACATCGAACAGGGTGGCGTGCTCGAGCAGGAGAAGATCGACATTGGAATTGTGGAAGGCATCGTCGGCATCGTTCACTCCGAAGTCACGATTGAAGGTTTTGCCAATCATGCCGGCACTACTCCGATGGCGCAGCGCCACGATGCTCTTCTCTCGGCCGCTCGCTTTATCGAGAAGGTGAATCAAGCGGTGACGTCCATTCCGGGACGACAGGTCGGGACCGTCGGCTGGGTCCGAGCACAACCCGGGGTCTATAACGTGGTGCCCGGACGGGTGACGCTCGGCTTGGAACTGCGCGATTTGGATCGCAAGAAATTCATGGGCTTGTTCGATCAGCTGCGGGCTGACGCCGAACGGATTGGCAAGCTCAACGGGACGAAATTCAGCTTTGGCGAGCCATTCATCATTGATCCAGCTCTAACCAATCCGGAGCTGCAGCGGCTGATCGGCGAGACGGCAAAGGAGCTCCGCTTCACCACAAAAGTCATGCCGAGCGGCGCCGGACATGACGCTCAGGAAGTTTCCCGAATTGGTCCTGTAGGCATGATCTTCATTCCCAGCATCGGCGGAATCAGCCACGCGCCAAAAGAGTTCTCCCGCCCCGAGGACATCGAGCACGGCGCCAATGTGCTGCTGCAGAGCGTGCTCAGATTCGACGCAAGAAACTAGCCTTCCGCGACCCTTCGCATTCGCGGCCTACTCTTCCCGGAGCACATGCATAGGATCCGTGCGCGCCGCACGAGTTGCGGGAATCAGCGTGGAACCAGCTGCTACCACAAGCACCAGCGCGACCACTGCAATGAAGGTAAGGGGATCAAAACGGGAAATTCCATACAACATTCCCGAAAGCAGGCGTACGGAGGTAAGCGCCAGCAGCAACCCGCAGACACACCCAATGGCGCATACGGAAAGTCCCTGCGTCAGGAATCGCAACGCGATTTGCCTGCGTAAGGAGCCCAGCGCCAATCGCAACCCGATCTCTCGACGGCGAATGGCGACGAAATAGCTCAGCGTGCCATAAATGCCGAGGCAGGCCAGAGAAACGGCGGTCAGTGCAAACAGGCTCAGCAACATTGTGCGCAGCCGGTCTTCCGCGAACGAATCTGTGAGCCGCTGCTCCAGTGGCTGCACGTCGAAAACCGAACGGCTCGGCTCAATTTCGTGAATCGTGCGACGCACACTATCGGCGAGAGTCATGGGGTCGGCCTTCGTGCGCATCATGTAGTAGGTGCCCGGGAAAGCCACGCTGCTGCACCAATACACTGTAGGAATTGGTTCGGTGTTGAGGCCTTGCTCGCGCGAGTCGGCAGCAATTCCGCGAATTTCGCCGGTCATTGTGAACTGCGAGTTCGGCGTCAGCGAAAGATGATGACCCGTCGCCGGACTCTGCCCAAAGTAGGCATTATTGAAGCTTCGATTCACGAGGACAGTTGGACTTGTGGAGTCCCGGCACGCATCCCCGGCGAGTATGGGAATCTTCATTACATCGAAGTAGCCGGGCGACACGAAGCGGCTATCAGCCAGAATCTTGCGATTCGGATCCCGCTCGCCTTCGAGAATACGTAACTCAGTTTGCTGCTGGCCCGGAATCCCGGGCAGCGTAGATACATTCGCCGCCGCCTCTACTCCTGGAATTCCTCGCAGTGTTTCCAGAATGTGCTTGGACCGCTGGGTGAGCGCCTTCATATCGGCCGTCTCGCCATAGCTCTCGCTGATCTGCAGCGTGAGCACACGCGAGGCATCGAACCCAGGAGTCACGCGCGCCAATTCCTGCAGACTGCGCTGAAGTAGACCCGCCCCGATCAGCAGCGTGACCGCCAACGCTATCTGAATGCCGACAAGCACCCACTGCGCCGGGTATCTGCCCGACACTTGCGTGCGGCTCGCCTTGGCCAGCGAGCCCGCTAATCGCGTGCCGCGCAGCGCCGGCAGCAGCCCGCAAAGGAAGGTAACGAACAAAGCACAGAAGAGGGAGTAGCCCACGATGCGCCAATCGAGTGCGATTTCCTGGACTCGCGGCAGGTTCGGGGTGAAAGTTCGGAACAACTTGGCGGCTCCGGATGCAAGCGTAAGTCCCGCGATCGATCCGACCAACGCAAGCACGAAGGTCTCCGTCAACAGTTGACCAATCACGGCTCTTCGCGACGCGCCCAGGGAAAAGCGGACTGAAATTTCCTGTTCACGATCACTCATGCGCGCGAGCAATAGTGCGGCGATGTTCGTGCATGCGATGAGTAGTAAAAGCGTGACTGCTCCGAAGAGAATCCAAAGCGAGCGGCTGGATTCCCCTACCATCACCTGCTTTGCCGGACTCAGACTCACGGCGAGGTTCGCATCCGTTTTGGGAAATTGGCGGCCAAGATCCGACTGAACGCGCGAGAGGTCCGCTAGGGCTTTTTTCACCGTCACTCCCGGCTTGAGCCGCCCTATGCACTGGTACCAGGTACTCTCGCGACTTTGAGCATAGGGGGCGTTCGTCGGTACAGGCGACCACAGATCGACGTCCCGATCCGGGAAAAAGAACGATGGCGACATCACTCCTACGATCGTGTAGGCCGCAGGCCGGTGACCGGGAATGGCCGATCCAAAATGCAGAGACTTGCCAACGATGTTGGGGTCGGCATTAAACCGCTTGTGCCAGAGCCGGTCGCTGATCAGGGCAGCATCGGGTCCGCCCAGGAGCTCCTCCGCGGGCAGAAAATCCCGGCCAATTGCCGGCGCCACTCCCCACACCTGCAGGAATCGAGGCGCAACCAGAGCATGAGTCAGCTTCTCCGGCACAGGCAAAGACGTCTCCGATTCATTCTCGACGTAATAACCGGTAATTGCCTGAAAGGTAGAGTTGCTTTTGTTCCAGTCTTCCAGGCGCACCGGAGCGACGAAGCTCCATGGGCTCTTCTCTTTGTAGTTGTATTGGCGCACCACGACGAGTTCATCTGCATGGGGAAAGGGCAGCGCGCGCAGGAGAACAGCATCGATCGCGGAGAAGACGGCGCTGTTGGCTCCAATGCCGAGCGTTAGCGTCAGCACGATGGCCATTGAAAATGCCGGCGCTCTACGCAACAGCCGCAATCCGAATTTCAAATTGGCGGTGACCGTTTCTAGAATGGGAATCTGATGAACCTCGCGCAGCTGTTCGGTCATCTGCTCCGGACCTCCGAATTCGAGAATTGCCTGACGACGCGCTTCCTTCGCCGACATTCCTGCAGCGAGGTTTCGTTGCCTAAGCTCTTCGATATGGAACTGAAGTTCGCGTTCGAATTCCCGGGCTTCTCGTTGTTTTCGGCGGCGCAGCCAGCGCATGAGACGCACTCCTATTCAGCTGTGCGCAGAATCAGCGCGATTGCCCCGGCCACGCGCTCCCAGGAAAGCTGCTCCTGCGCAAGCTGCTTTCGTCCCTCGGCGGAAAGTTTGTAAAACTTCGCCGGGCGGCCGCTTTCCGACTCCTGCCAGCTGGATTCCAGCCATCCACGCTTCTCCAGTCTGTGTAACGCCGGGTAGAGCGACCCTTGCTGCACCTGCAAAACTTCTTTCGAGATTTGGCGCATGCGCTGGGCGATTCCGTAGCCGTGGATCGGTCCGAGAGCCACGACTTTCAGGATCAGCATGTCCAGCGTGCCTTGCAGAACTTCGGACTTATCTTTCATTTAAAATGTGTACCTAGAATGTCGACATATGACGACGTTCTACAGATACATCCGCGCCAATCATGCTGTCAACTCGAGGGAGTTCGTCGCACGCGAATCGCGCTGAGGTAAACCTCAGAGAAGGTTGGGAATGAGCATAGCGAGTGGCGTTCGGGGACTGCGAAGAGGCGGGTTAAGCGCTCAGAACAATCCTGCCTGCCTTCTGGGGGCGGCAATCCCAAAATGGTCATAAGCAAGCTGGGTGGCTATACGACCGCGCGGCGTGCGGTCGAGAAATCCAATCTGGATCAGGAACGGCTCGTATATGTCCTCAATGGCGTCAGCCTCTTCGGCAAGCGCCGCGGCCAGAGTGTTCAGCCCTACTGGTCCTCCCTGATATTTTTCGATAATCGCCAGCAGAAGACGGCGATCCATCTCGTCGAAGCCATGCTTGTCCACTTCGAGCATCTCCAGCGCCGCTTGCGCGTTGGCCCGATCGATGTGTCCCGCGCCACGCACCTGGGCATAATCGCGGCATCGTCGCAATAAACGATTGGCAATGCGCGGAGTGCCGCGCGAGCGGCTGGCGATCTCCATGGCCCCGTCAGGATCAATAGTTACGTCAAGGATCTCCGCGGAGCGGCTCACGATGACCTGCAGCTCCTCGTTGGTATAGAACTCCATGCGCAGAACGATGCCAAATCGGGAACGAAGGGGCGCGGAGAGGAGCCCGGCGCGGGTGGTAGCCGCGACGAAGGTGAATGGCTTCACTTCGAGCGTGTGGGTGCGCGCCGACGGCCCCTGTCCCACGATGATGTCGAGTTTGTAATCCTCGAGCGCGGAGTAAAGCAGCTCTTCCAGGGCGGGCTGCAGTCGATGCACCTCATCGAAAAACAGCACCTGCCTGCTGCGGACGTTGGTCAGAATCGCGGTGAGGTCGCCTTTGATCTGGAGTACCGGACCGGATGTCTGCTGATAGTCCACGCCCATCTCGTTGGCGATGATCGTGGCCAGGGTGGTCTTGCCTAAGCCGGGAGGCCCGTAGAGAAGCACGTGGTCAAGGGCTTCGCCGCGCGATTTTGCTGCCTGGATGGCGACGGCCAAATTTTCTTTAACTTTTTTCTGTCCGATGAACTCCTGCAGACGCCGCGGCCGCAGCTTCAGTTCAAACGATGCATCGTCGTCCACCATGCCGGCGGAGACGAGGCGCTCGCGCATGTCTGTCGTGGTATTTGCGGTGGACACTCAGGGGCGATAGTAAAGCGAATCGGTGCGGGAAGCAATGAGAACGTTTCGCCAGTAACGGAAATCGATCTTAAATTTCCGGATAAATATCGAAGAACGCCTCAATGCTGGTGCGAAGCTGCGATTCAATCTCATCTTTGCTGCCTTCGAGCACGTGCATCGTCACGCGCGCTTCGTGCCCGTTCTTCAGTTGCACTGGCGCATCGCCCACGGAAGTGATTTCGTCGGAAGGAAGCAGCCGCATGCCGTATACGAGAGTCAGATTGGCCATGTAGCTAGTCTAGCGCGGGGAAAAATGAACGGTGAATCCGTATGTAGTTGTGCTGCGTTCCAGATCTCGCGCGGATCACGCTCCACGCAGTTATATTGGTGAACTCTCGCTGCTCAGCGAAACTTCATGCTCGCCCTCATTCGACGTAACAAGGTCTTCTTCTTGCTGTTCACGGCGCTTGGCCTGCTGTTGCGCGCCTACTTTCTCCATTGGCACTTTCTCTTCGAAGGCGATTCACTTGTCTATGGAGATATCGCGAAGAATTGGCTGCTGCATGGAACTTACGGGATTACCGATAACGGCATCGTCACTCCGGTGGACATTCGTATGCCGGGATATCCGGCCTTTCTCGCGATCGGATTCCGGCTATTCGGAATCGAGCATTATGGCGCTATTGTCAGACTGCAGTTGATCATCGATCTCATCACCTGCTTCCTGATTGCAGCCGGAGCGCGGCGCCTCGGCTCGGATCGCACTGCGAAGGTCGCCTTTGTTCTGGCGGCGCTTTGTCCCTTCACCGCGAACTATACGGCGACGCCGCTACCGGAGACCCTGGCCATCTTCGCAAGCGCTGTCGCGCTCTTCTTTGCCTTGCGCGCCATACAGAAGATGAGCGCCGCTCCGGTCTGGGATGTCGCTCATTCCTTCGCTGTCGCCGATTGGACTGTTTCCGGATTGGGAATTGCTCTCGGCATCTATATCCGTCCCGACGGCGGCGTTCTTCTCGCCGGCACCGGAATTTATCTGTTGTGGCTTGCCGTTCGCGAGCGCGATGCGGAGTTCGTCTGGACTGGAGTGCTGTTGGGAGTCGTGGCACTGCTGCCGCTACTCCCGTGGACGATCCGCAACTGGCGCACTCTGCATCAGCTGGAACCGCTTGCACCCTTTTATGCGCAAATGCCTAACGAGTATGTGCCTCTCGGCTTCAATCGCTGGTGTAAGACCTGGGTCGTTGACTTCATCTCGGTGATGAATGTCGAGTGGAATGTCTCAACCGAGGGCGGCGGAGATGCCGTCGATCTGCGGCAGATTTCAGCCCGGGCTTACGACAACGCGGAGCAAAGAAGCCGCACCGAGCAACTGTTTCAGGAATACAACCAGAAGGTGAGTCTCACTCCGGAGATAGACCAGCAGTTTGCGCAGCTGGCCAGCGAACGCATCGCCGCGCATCCGGTTCGCTATTACTTTGAACTTCCACTCGCGCGTCTTGCGGACATGTGGCTTCGCCCGCGCACGGAGATGTTGAACCTGGAGCTGGATTGGTGGAATTGGCAGGAAGTGCCGATGGAGTCGCTGATCTCCGCCGCGCTCGCCGCTTTGAACGCCTTTTATATTGTTGCCGCGCTGCTGTCACTGCGGCGACCGAGCCGGGAGATGGTCCTATTATGGATGTTCATAGCGTGCCGGTCAGTCCTGCTGGCAACGCTTCCCAATCCGGAACCACGATATACCCTGGAATGTTTTCCCGCGCTGCTGATGCTGGCTGGGTCAGGACTCGTGCGGAACGCTCGGCGATAGCCTGCGCGCTGGAGCTTTTAGGTATCGGCTACAGCGATGAGGCCGTGGCCTGACTTGCGCGGTCGCCGTCTTCCATTATCCGGACTTCCGTTGCTGGACTGAACTCCCGCAGAAGGTCGGGCACAAATTTGCCGGCATGCTGGCTAAGGGAGCGGGGAATGAGCGCGTGCGTGGGTTTGTATTGTTGTGCGAGCTCGACCGCGGCTTCTATCGTGCGCGCGATCAGCAAAGCTCCGTCATCTCCCGCCAGTTCAAAGGCTGCCCGCGGAAGCGGCTGATCGCTTCTGTCGAGCAGCAATACAAATTGTCGACCTTTCGAGGTAGTCATCGGCCCCTTTTCCCGCAAACCTTCCTGCGGCGTTTTCGATCTCGGTGAACTCAATCGAACCGCCGCGGCGGGTCCATGGGGCCTGCCTGCGAACACTGAGTAGCGAGGGAGTGCTTTCGTCGAACTCTGTTGAGGCTACAGGGTGAGCTCTGCCCGGGATATCCAACCAACGTGGTGGCGGGCCTTACTTCTCATGAAACCTTAGGCGATGCATCTGAACGTTCGTCCTTCTTAGTGAATACCTTGCATCTAACTTCGTGAGTACATCCTTCGTAACCCTGCTCTATGTTCAAAGCAGAGGAACTGATTCTGGCGCAACAAGCCGCAGGTCTGGCAATCTGGGAGTGGACTGTCAATACGGGAGCGCTCGACTTCCTGCCTGGCAGCGCCCCTCTATTCGGATTGCCCCCGGAACAGCTTCGTACAGCAGAGCAGCTGCTGCTTACGGTCATGCAGCAGGACCGCGAAGCCGTACAACGAACCATCGAAACCGCCATTGCCAGCGGCAAGCTGGAGACAGAGTTCCGCGTGCTCTTCCCGAGCGGCAGTGTCAGGTGGATTCGCTCGCAAGGTCAGGTGGTGCACGATCTCGAGAGCGGCAAGATACTTCTCGGCGTAAGCCAGGACATCACGGATTTGAAGCAGCGCGAGAGAACTCTCGTGGCGCAAGTGCGGCTGCTCGAACTCGCGCACGAACCCATCATGGTGCGCGACGCGCAAAACAGAATTATCTATTGGAACAGCGGCGCACAAGGTCTATACGGCTACAGCCCTGAGGAAGCCAAAGGACAAGTCAGCCACGAACTCCTGCGCACGAAATTCCCGCTTCCGCTTCCGCAGATCGAGAGACAACTCATGGGGACCGGGACTTGGGAAGGTGAACTGGCGCACACCACGCGAGCTGGACGTGTGGTGCACGTCGCCAGTCGCTGGCGAAAGTTTTCGAGCGGCGAAGCATTCGCGGTACTGGAGACTAACTTTGACTTGTCCCAGGAACGCGCTTTGCAGGTAGCCAAGCTCTGGGAGCAGAAAGCGAAGTTGCTCGGCGAGCTCTCGCACGAAATCAACAATCCTCTGGCTGCTGCAGCCAGCGCTACCTACATGCTCAAGAATGGAGTTGAGGGCAGCGCGCAACAGTACATCGCGATCCTGGAGAGTTCGATCAGTCGCATTGCCGAGTTCATTCGCAAGTCCGACGCGCTGCATCAGAGCGCGCGCGATCGCGAAGCCGAGCTGCGGCACAATCCGTGACCCGGTTTTGAATCCAGCGGCTGCTCGCGACGATCGCCGATTGCTTTCAAAATTTTTGGGTATTAGCAGCAGTCCTCCTCTGCTGACAACTAAAGCTGCCGTTATACGCCATTCATGTAATGATTTTTACGAGCGGCGTGTTAGCACGCGCGTCCTCTGGCCGGCTGTTCCCTAGAGCTGTTCCCATATACAAACAGCAGTGACCGCAGAAAACTCCGAAGGATTAGTGTGCTTCCCCGGTGAACTGGCTCCGGCGACCGGCGTGTATGAGGTGAGCCATCTGGCGCATCATCGCGCCTCGCACCAGGTAGTCGTCATCCGGGGAGAAGAATTTCCTATTTGCCGCGCCTGCAAAGCGGCGGTTCGGTACCGCCTTGTCCGGGCGATGGACCACTTGCATCATGATTGGGACCTGGCCGGACCCGAGTCCTGGACCACGCCGAAGAAGAGCATAGAGTTCTCCGGCCTGCGCGCGCATCCTCGCTTCGAGATCGACCTTCCCATCGTCCTGGTCGAGATGCCTCACACAAAGAGTCCAACGCTGCTCCACGGGCATGCGACGACTTTGAGTGAAGGAGGAGTGAGCGCGGTGATCGAACCGCGGCTCGCGCATCCGAAAAAGCGCTTGAGCATTCGCCTGCCCGGCTCGGGAGCGCACCACGACATCACCGTAAGCGCGCGCCTGCGATACCAAAATGGGATGCGGCACGGCTTTCAATTTGTCCACGTGTCACGCGAGGCTCGGCTGGCATTGCGCGAACTCTGCACCAGCGCGGGCGCCTAGTCGTCTTCAAACTCCGAATCTTCAGAGATGTGGGGAACCGAGCGCAGCAGCTGATAGCGCGCGCTGGATCCACAAAGCTCGCAGCGCGGCGCGAGATGATTTCGCACGAGGATCGTCTCCAGCACCTGCGAAGTGCAGTTTCCGTGCAGCACCTGGTAAATACCCGATTCGGGAACTCTGTCGCCCACGTGCAGCACCGGATGTTCGGCTTTTCTGGCTGTCCTCATTCTGCGCCACCGGGCACATGAGAGAGCACGTCGCACGCCATTCGAGGATCCAGCAACTCGGCATAATCGGTATGGGCTCAGCAGTTTGTAAGGAGGGGGAAAGGTTGCTTTGGGAGCCGCAGGAAGGTTTTACCCGGCACTGGCTGCCGGCGAAGGTAACCACAAAGGACACGAAGGGCACAGAGGAAAAACCAACAATAGATATTTCCTTCGTGCCCTCGGTGAGACCTTAGTGCCCTTCGTGTTCGCTCTTGCCGTTACTCTTGCTTTTGCCGTTGCCTCTCCCTGTGCCCTGTAACCTACTCCTGCGTTGCCACCTGAAACACCCAGCGATCGCTTACGACGAAGTTCAGCAGCGCGCAGCAGGAGATACTGACCAGGTTCGCGAGAATCGGCGGCAAATGCGCTCCGCCTACAAAAAAACGCATCAACACGAGATTGCCGGCTACCGACACTAGCCCATTGGCCGCATTGAAGCACAATAGACGGCGGAGAACGGAGCGCCAGCCGCCTTGTGCGCGATCGACCCAGGTGAATTTTTCGTGCCAAAAAAAGTTATGCAGCACAGAGGTTTCGGCAGCCCCCGCAGTGGCCGTCAAATAGCCGCAGTGCACGATCGAAATGAGCAGCGCGAGCACGCCGAGTTGTACTCCGATCCCGATCGCTCCCACGACATTGAACTTCAGCCAGCGCACTACGCTATTGCACGATTCCCGATCTCTCACGCGAGCCGCTCCTCGCGATAG
>JAFAUE010000222.1 GCA_019243475.1 Acidobacteriota bacterium
GCCGAAAGACCGGATCCGGAATGCCAGTCGATGGCGAATATGCGATGGCTGGTGATTGGCCTCAAGTCGCAGCGCAATCTGCCGGCCATACTTCCACACGATGAACGCTATCAACGCGCCGAAGCCGACCAGTGTGATCAGCGTTACGCCGCCGGCGCGAATAGTGTCATATTGCGGAAATGTCCGCAGCGTGTCGGCAAAAAGAAGATCACAGGCAAGGATGATCGCAACTGCGGACATGTCGCAGATTCGCTCTACAGTCCACACCGCAACTTGCGAGGCGAAGGTCATGCGCGCCCGCTTGGCGATGATGTAGGGGCGAATGAACTCGCCCGGGCGTCCTAGCAGCGCGAGCCCCGCGAAACCGATATATTGCGCGGCCAGCAATTTCAAAGGACTGATGCTGCGAACAGGTCTGAGGAAGATTGACCAGCGCACGGCACGCAGTGCATCGGCGAGATGCACAACGCCGATCGCGGCTAGAACCATCCACCAGTTCACCTGGGCGATTTCGTGCCCAAATGCCGACCAATCAAATTTTCGATAGGCGTGCGCCTGCAGGATGACGAGTACGACAAGCACGACCACCACTACTGACGTGATGAGCAGGCGTTTTCGGTCCACGGGGATCAGGCGCCGCTGGGCGGATGACTTGCTGCGGAAAGCGGGGCCGTTTTCTTTGATTTCGCTGCTGACTTGCCCTGGGCAACCTTGCGGCGGTTGTAATCGCGCATTACGCGCGCTACATACGCTCGCGTTTCATGGTAGGGAGGAACTCCGCCGTATTGCTGCACCCGCAGCGCGCCTGCGTTGTACGCAGCCAGCGCGCGAATGGGATCGTTGTGGTAGCGCGCCAGCAATGAACGCAGATAGCTGGTGCCCGCCCCGATGTTCTCTCCGGCATCGAAGCTGTTATGCACTCCCAGGCCTTGTGCAGTGCGCGGCATAAGCTGCATTAATCCCTGCGCGCCTTTAGCAGAGAGGGCATGGGCATTGCCTCCGCTCTCCGTTCGAATCACTGCGCGGATAAAGTCGGAATCGAGCTGATTTTCCCGCGCGGCCTTTTCCACGAGGGAATCAATGTCTGCCGCGTTTGCAATCGGTGCCGTGCTTGTTGATGAAACAGAAATCGCAGGTTCCGGCGCAGCCGCAGGTGCCGCAGGTTCGTCTTTCTGGATATCTGCGATGTTTTCGGTAGGGACGTCCACATACTGCTCATCGGAAGCAGACAAAAACAGACGCGTCGTTACGCCGATCTGCTGGCGATGATCATGGCTGATGCTGAAACCATTGCGAAGCAGGGCTGTATCACGCGCGAACAGGGCTGGGGTACACACAGCTAGTCCCAAAATGGTCAGAACCTTGCGCATGTTTACCTGGATACTCCTGCCAATACTTCATCTACCGCTACTGCCACGCCACAGGATTCGTTATCGAGCGTCACCGGCCAACCGTTCCGTTTCATTTCGTCGGAAGCATTCGCCATGACGAAAGGCAAGCCGGCGAATTCCAGCATTTCGATGTCATTGTAATTGTCGCCAATCGCCATCACCTGGCTGCGGGGGATGCCAAGATGAGCGGCCCAACGCGCCAGTGCCGACCCCTTGGAACATCCATACCGCAAGACGTCCAGAATGCACAGGTCACGATGGTCATATTGCGTCTTCAAGACGCTAATCTCGCCTGCCAGCGTTCCATCGTTCAGGCGGGCCTCCGCCGGCAACATCCGCGCCACTGTACCGCAAAACATGGCTTGGATTGGGTCGGCAATTATAGCGCCGGCGATAGGCTTGATTTCGGCGATGTATTCGCGGTTTTTCTCAACCCAGCCTCGAATGGTCTCGCCCAGTTCGTCAGCCCGCTCGACAACCAACGCACCGCGCTCTTCGCGGTCGAATGTCAAAACGGTACAGGCGCTGAACTTGGCCATATGTTCACAAAGCCGCCGCGCAGTGACTCGCGGGAGCATCTCGGCAAAGTGAAGCTGGCCGGCAGTGGAACGGGTAATGGCTCCGTTGGAGCTGATCAGGCAGCTTTCAAAACCAAGCTGCTCTGCGATCGGCAAGGCAAACTTGTGGCGGCGGCCGGTGACCAGGACAACGTGAACGCCCGATTCATGAGCCCGACGGAGAGCTGCCAGGTTCGCAGCCGGAATGTTCAGACTTGAATCGATCAGAGTTCCGTCGATATCGACGGCGATGAGGCCAACGGGCAGGGTCACTGGGCCGATTTTAGCATCCGAAGCCGCTGGACAGAGTTGCCCGTCGGCAATGAGAAAAGCGCAAATCCACAAGATTTGCGCTTTCAAATCCACGGGATTTGCGCTCTCTGTAATAGATCTAGATCGGCAGCTTAAAGCTGCTTGTCGATAGCTTTTTGAATCGTGTCTTTGGGCACATAGCCGACAATCTGTTCTGCCACCTTGCCCTCTTTGAAGATCAGCAGCGTCGGAATTCCGCGAACTCCGTAACGCATCGGCGTAGCGTTATTGCGGTCCACGTCCATCTTGTAAACCTTAACTTTGCCGTTATAGGCGCGCGCTACCTCATCCACAACCGGAGCGAGCGCTTTGCACGGACCGCACCACGTGGCCCAAAAATCCACCATTACCGGCTGCTCGGACTTAAGCACGCTCTGCTCAAAATTGCTGTCGGTCACTTCCTGAACGAGTTCCTGGACCGTATCACCTGCCATTGAAGTCTCTCCCTGATGATTTTGTTCGAGAACTGCCAAACCCGTGCAGCAGGGATTAATCCTAGCACCTCGCGGGTCCGGAGCGAATCGGACAAGGCATTAGATGGCAGGGACGAAGGAAACGACGCATTCTGCTCTCAGACCCCGCCGGATTGTTCCACGTGGAACAATTTCCAGTGGTTTGGGGGGTTAAGAGAACACAGCTTAGGAAATGGAAACGCAAATTCTATCCGGCAGCAACCGCGCCGACTTTGCGAGGTATTCCAGCAGCTTGCAGGATTGCGGGAATCTGCCGATACCCACCAGATTGTTCCACGTGGAACAATTTCCGGCGCTTGGTCCGGATATCAAGAGAGCACAGTCAGAAACGCGAAACGCAATTCTGCTCTCCGTCAGCAACCACCCCCCGGGCTTCCTGCGAGCAATTTCAGCAGCTTGCAGGTTTGTGGAATCTGCGCGATTGTTCCACGTGGAACAATTTCCAGCGCTTGCTCTGGAGATCCGACGGCGAAGGCCGGCTATCTGCTATCTATTTCGGGCGTCTTGAAGGTTTGCGGGATCAGCCGTCGCCCACGGAATTGTTCCACGTGGAACAATTTCCCATCATCTGGCCAGTTCAGCCGGTAGCCGGCAGCCCAAAAATAAAAAGCGCCTATGACCCGAAGGTCACAAGCGCTCGGCAGCCCTCCCCCAGAACTGCCTACGAACCGGAGAATAGAGTGAGTCGTTCTTCGAGTAAAGAAATCTCTGGTAACTTCGTAGTAATCGAGTCCAGTTACCCCTGTAAACATTGGCCTTGACAGTGCTTTGTGCACGGTTGCCGTTAGGGCCGTGTGTGCAATCACGCCGTGGGATAAAAGAGCCGAATCAGCAGAAACAGTGCAGCAGCCACCCCTGCAGACGCAGGAATGGTGAGAATCCATGCCCAGACAATCCGGCCCGCCACGCCCCACCGCACCGCCGATAGCCGCTGCGTCGCACCGACACCAACAATGGCCCCGGTGATGGTGTGCGTCGTGCTCACCGGAATGCCGGCCGCCGCAGTGGTGAACAAAGTGATTGCTCCAGCGGTCTCAGCGCAGAAGCCGCCAATGGGCTTGAGTTTCGTGATCTTCGCGCCCATGGTGTGCACAATGCGCCAGCCGCCAAAGTAAGTGCCAATGCCCATGGCGAGATTCGCGCCAATCACGATCGGCCAGTGAAAGTGCCCCCATGTCGTAGAGAACTCGCCCTTGGTCATGATTCCTGCCGAATACAGCGCACCCGCGATAATGCCCATCGTCTTTTGCGCGTCGTTGCCGCCGTGGCCAAGGCTATAAGCGGCCGCAGATAGCAGCTGTAACCGGCGAAACCAGCTATCCACCTGCTGCGGGGCCGAACGGCGGAAGATCCAGTACATTGCGGTCATGAAGATCAGACCCAGGATCATTCCCAAAATGGGAGCGATGACGATAAATATCAGTGTCTTGGTCCAGCCATGCGGCAGGATGACTCCGAAGCCTGCCCGGGCCACGGCTGCTCCGGCGTAGGCTCCAATAAGAGCGTGGGAAGAAGATGTGGGCAGACCCCACCACCATGTGAGGATGTCCCACACGATCGCGCCCACCAGCCCGCTCAGCACCACGAATTGCGAGATGCGATTCACGTCAATCATTCCCGAACCGATGGTCTTGGCGACCGCGATGCCGAAGATAAATGCCGCGATGAAGTTGAAGGCCGCGGCCCAGATCACTGCGAGACGGGGAGACAGTACGCGCGTAGAGACAACAGTCGCGATGCTGTTGGCGGCATCGTGAAACCCATTGAAGAAGTCGAAGCACAACGCCAGCAGGACGGTGACGACAACCAGGACGGTGCTGTTATCCAAGCAGAAAACTCTCCGAAGTTCTTCGACTGCACGGGGACGGACGCCTTACTGCATTAGGCACTCTTCACGACTACGGATTCGATCACGTTGGCCGCGTCTTCAGCTTTATCAGTGGCCGTTTCCAGGACTTCGTAAAGTTCTTTTTTCTTGATCAGCGCAATAGGGTTGGTTTCTGTGTCAAAAAGCTGACCCAGCGCTACCTGAGCAATACGGTCGGCTTCATTCTCCAGGCGATTGATCTCCACACAGTACTGAAGCACGTTGTTCTTTTTTTCCAGGTGCGCGACGGCGTGGCAAAGCTGTTCACCCTGGCGCACGATCACGTCCGCGAGTTGCGGAGCAGAAGGGGTAATTTCCGTGATCTTGTACATCACCAGGCGCTCGCCGGCGGCGTGGACGAAATCAAGGACATCGTCCAGCGATGACGCAAGCTTGTGGATGTCTTCGCGGTCGAATGGCGTGATGAAGGTCTGATTGAGCCTGGTCAGAAGGTCATGCGTCATTTCATCGCCGCGATGCTCAATCGTCTTCAGCTGCTCGACGCGCGAATACACGTCTTTCATGTCCAGCAGAATTGCCTTTAGCAGACGTGCGCCGTCGGTGAGGTTGTTCGCCATCTCGGCAAACATTTCAAAGAACTCTGTTGTGCGGGGGATAAGCCGAACCATGTCGCCTCGACCAAGGGGATTGTTACAAATTGATGACTATTTCACGAGCGTGGTTTGACGGTCAAACGCGAGTGAACGAAAGCGAAGCGTCTCGAGCGGAGCCCGAAGACACTGGATTTGTCGCTCTCGCGTTTGCCTACTCTCGGCTGCCCTCGAGCGGTTTGCGCGCAAAGTAGTAGAGTGAAGCGGCCAACAGCAGGAAGGTAATCACTGCAATCGCATCCATGGCCGTGGGACTGAGGCCCATAGCGGGAAGCTTAGAACTCATGTCTAGTGGGTTGGGCTTCTCTCCTGTGACCAGCTTCACGCCAATTCCGGCAAGGCCCATGATGCCGCCGGCTGCAATGAGTCCACTGGCATAGAGGGACCCAGGGCTGACTTCACTTTCGGCAGGAGTCTGGCCGGCGCGCTTGGCCGACTCATCCACCAGCCAGCGCACAACGCCGCCCACAAAAATGGCGAGGGTGGTTCCGATTGAGAGATACGCGCCGACGGCAAACGCAAGCGAGCGAATTCCCAGTAGCTCCACGACAATCACCAGAAAAACGCCGAGCATCACCAATCCCCAGGGAAGCTTGCGCGTCAGGATCCCGTTGATGACTGTGGACATGAGCTGCGCCTGGGGCGCTGGAGCATGTTCGCTGCCAATGCCCTGAATCCACTGGACCTCAATCTGTCCCGTTTTGGGATTATAGAGATACTTGCCGCTCGCGATCTCCGCCGAGTTGATGGCGTTCAGAACGTAGTAATTGCTGCCGGAAAGCGTGACTGTCTCTCCGGGTGCGGTGCGATAGCTGAAGGAGGCCCGGTCGAAGGTCTTTTGTCCGTTGGTTTCTTCTATCGTCACGCCTGCCGGTAATCGATTGATGTCCACCTGCTTGGTTAATGGCCGGAATTCCTCCAGACCCTTGTTCATTCCCGTCAGCGTGTAGCCAACCGCGAAAGTAGAGATCGTGACGCCAATCAGTAGAGCGATCTGCTGAGCTTTCGGCGTGGCGCCCAATAGAAATCCGGTCTTCAAGTCCTGCGAAGTGTCGCCGGCATTCGACGAGGCGATGCAGACGACTCCGCCAATCGTCAGCACCAAAGCTCCAAACGCCGGAGCTGTCCAGCCGAAGGCCAGGAAGATTGCAGAGGTCGCCATCAGCGTCGCGATCGTCATTCCCGAAACGGGATTCGCTGAGCTGCCGATCAGGCCGGTGATACGTGAAGATACGGTGACAAAAAGAAATCCGAAGATCACGACGAAGATCGAAGCCACGATGTTGGCAAAGAGCGAAGTCTGCGCTCCTGGCACCGGTTTGAAAGTGAGGAAGGCCCACATCATGACGATCAAAAGCACCGAGCCGCCGATGGTCACTGACAGCGGCAAATCGTCCTCCGTCCGCACGCTTGAACTGCTGCCGGCATCGCCCCGGCTGGTAAGTTGCTTCATGCTGTCCTTCAGGGCGGCAGCAATCGTGGGCATCGTCTTGAGCAAGGTGATAAGTCCTGCCGCGGCCACCGCGCCGGCGCCCATGGGTCGTACGTAGGTCCGCCAAAGGTCTGTCGGCGACATCTGCGCGATCGGCGCTGTGCCCGGATAAATCGGGCTTGCCATGCCCGCGCCGAAGAAATGAATGGCGGGCATCAGCACCAGCCATGAAAACACGCCGCCGGCAAGCAGCACTCCGGCCACGCGCGGTCCGATGATGTATCCCACACCCATGTACTCCGAGGTCGTGTTTGCGCGGATCGACGATCCAGGAAAAGACTTGATGTCCCACGTCGGAGTGTTCGGCCAGGCAGACAGCAAATTCTCATTTTGGAAAAAAGTGTAGAGCGCGCCCAGGCCGAGTCCCCAAAACACCCGTCCTGCAAAGCTACCGCCGCGGTCTCCGGCAACGAGCACGTCGGCACACGCAGTACCTTCCGGATAAGTAAGCACCCCGTGCTCTTTCACGATGAGTTGCCGGCGCAGGGGGATCATGAAGAACACGCCGATCAAGCCACCTACCAGACTCAGAAGAAAAATGCGGCTCACTTCGAGCGGGAATCCGAGAAAGATCAGCGCCGGAAGAGTGAAGATCACGCCGGATGCGACCGACTGGCCGGCGTTTCCCGTGGTTTGAACAATGTTGTTCTCGAGCACCGTGGCCCGGCCGAAAGCCCGGAGAATGCTGATGGAAAGTACCGCAATGGGAATCGAAGCGGAGACCGTCAGCCCGGCACGTAGTCCAACGTACACCGTGACTCCGCCGAAGAGGATGCCGAAGATCGACCCGAGAACCAGAGCGCGCGGCGTGAGCTCTTTCAGTTTGGCAGTCGGAGCAACGTAAGGTTCAAAGCTTCCGGCGGGCGTCTTCGGTTCAATGATGGTAGCCAAAGCTTCTCCTCCTCAAAAGGCGGCTGGCTATGATAGCGCGAGCCAGGGATTCTGCGTGCGCGTGGACTCCGGGAGTACGGATTCGACGTGCCGGCGCCCGGCGCAAAGCTCTGCTCTGCCCTCTCAAGCGTCGATTAGATCGCGCTGTCTGTTGAATTCTCGTCCGGGTTGTTGAAATCGTGCTCGCTCGGCCGTTGTTGCTTGCTCAACTCTGACCTATGATGGCGGAAGAGTTCACTTCCAAAATGCCTGCTTCGCTTCAAGACTCACCCGCACCGACTGAAACCTGCACTCAATGCGGCGGCTCAGGATGGAGGACGCTTCCGGCTTCTGGTGACAAGCCTCAGAGTGTCGTGAAGTGTCAGTGCCGCGTCGGCAACTGGGCCGAACGGCTGCTTAAGAAGGCAAGAATTCCAGCGCGATACGAGCACTGCACGCTATCGAACTTCGACTCGGACTTTCCTGGCGCAAACCACAGCCTGGCCGCGGCGTTGTTTCAGGCGAACCGCTTTGTCGAGGAGTATCCCGTCGAAACTACCGGGCTCATGCTGCTGGGGCCGATCGGCGTGGGAAAGACGCACCTCGCCGTTGGCGTGCTGCGGGAACTGGTGCTGCAGAAGAACGCCTCATGTCTGTTTTACGATTACCGCGAACTGCTCAAGGAAATTCAAAACTCATACAACGCAACGGTTCAAACCACCGAACTGGAAATTCTTAAGCCGGTATTTGAAACTGAGGTCCTGGTCCTCGACGAACTCGGCGCCGTGAAGCCAACCGAATGGGTTTGGGACACGGTGAGCCACATCCTCAATACTCGCTACAACGACAAGCGCACCACGATCATCACCACCAATTTCGACGATCTGCCCCCGGGCAGGGGCCGTACACCTCTCGAGCGCACCAGCCGCGAAGACACACTGGGTGATCGCATCGGGGAGCGCATGCGCTCGCGTCTGCGCGAGATGTGCCGCGTGATCGAAATGCAAGGCAGCGACTTTCGCCAAAACATTCGTCGCGCCCGCTCCCAGTGGTAGCGACAGCGTCCGAGATATCGCGAATTATGCTCGGTGACCCACTCTTCTGAGCAGACTGACGATTGTGACCGCCACGCTTACTGGCCCGCGGCCTCGCGCTTGTACGGCGTATTGAGATAGCGACGCGCTTCGTCCAGCGCACCTTGCGTGTTGTCGTTCGTCTGCAGGGCTTGACGATATTCGTTGGTGGCGCGTTCCCTCTGATCCGTCAGGTCGAAGATCTTGCCCAGTTGAATGTGGCTCCAGACCTCCGTCCACTTAGGCTCCCCGTCGCCGTTCAGGGACTCGCGATATGCGTTCGCCGCCGATTGATAGTTCTTCTGCAGATAGAAAACTTCAGCGATACGGTAATGCGCCAGCGAACTGTTGTGATTCGCATCCAGCGCCTTCTGATATTCCTTGAGAGCCTCGGCGAAATCGCCTTGCGCGACCAGCTGCTGCCCACGCAGAATCGCCACGCGCACGCGCAATTCGGACGAATTCTTTAACACCCAATTGTTCGGGTCGAGCACGATGCGCCGCGGCTTGCCAAACGTGTCCACCGAGTACGTTGACTGCGTTCCCACGACATCGATGCGCTTCATCTCGCTCTTGCCGTCGGTGTCCACGCGAATCTCGAGCGGCATGCGGAAAAGGTCGAGGTCCTGGTTGATTTGCCCCACAATGCGGAACCCTTTGTTGCTGCCGAGACGATAGACCGTGTACTTGTTCTTGAACTCAGGCGCGCCGGTTCCATCAAGCCATTGCGTAAAGAAAGCGCCGAGCTTCTGCCCGGAATTCTGTTCTGCGAGATTGCGGAAATCGTCGGTCGTAATTGACTTGCCGGCGTACTGTTGCGCGACCGACTTCAGAGTGCGGTCGAAGTTGGCGTCGCCCAATTGCCAACGCAGCATGTGGAAGATCATGCCGCCTTTATCGGTCACCAGAGATTGGAACTCGGGCGAGAAGGTGTCCAGTTTACCTGCTCCCGAAAGGGGAATGTTGTCGTAGGCAAGGGCGCCGACGGCCATGTCTTTTGTCGCTTCCTCGAAGCCGGCTTCGCCCGCCGCGTCCTGCACGTACCGCACTTCGCTGTCGCGAGCTGCGCCTTCGGTGATCCAGAAATCATCCTTGCTGGCAGCGCTCACGGAAGCTCCCCACCACTGATGCGCGAGCGTGTTCGCCAGCAGGCGGTAATTCACTTTCTCGTTTACAGCGCGCGCGGCAATGGCCGCCATCTGCGGGGCCCAGGCGGAGGGCACAGTGTCGTCAGGAAGTTCGACGATGCTCAGATTGGTGGTGTAGATCGGGCCGTAGAGTTGCGAGAAAAACGCAATTTCTTTCGCCGCGGTGTCGGCATATGGATGGGCGAAATCCTTGTGATTCGGCTTGAAATAAATCTTCAGGTTTGCCGCGTCAGTTTCGACAAAAGCGCCGGCAATGATCGATCCGGGAAAACTCGGCGTCTCCCAAGTGAAGCTGACCGTCTTGTTGCCATTGGCTGCGGGATGTTGCGTCGGCAGCTTGCTGCTGCTTCCGATCACCTGAAAAAAGGCGGGAACGGTAACGTTGATCTGCGACGTAAATCGATTGATCTGATAGCCGACCATGGGAAACCAGCGTGCGGCATAGAGTAGATAGGAGGTGTCGCTGTTAATGGAAGCGAGCTTCAATCCCTCAACGGGACTGTCCGCGCCGTTGTCCAGCACGCCTTCATACTCGAAATTCAGCGTCTGCGTTTGGCCTTTCGACATTCCCTCGGGCAGAGTCACGCGCACCGTAAAGTCCTGCGTCACACGCTCGGTGGGCAGCACTTTGCCGGCTTCGTTCGTCACGCGCGTAACTCGCAGAGCGTTGTTGAGTTCAAAGACGGCGGTGCTGATGTCGTCCAGCGCGGCGAATTTGACTTTGGCTTTGGCCGTCAGGTGGTGCGTCTTAGGGGCCAGGTCCGCGTCGATAACGTAGTCGTTGACTTGGATGCGAGGCTTTTCTGCAGCGCTCGCAGCGATGGCAAGAGAGAAAAGGCACGCAGCTGCCAGCAGCGGCCGAATCATCCGTAATCCAACGCGCGAGGCGCGCGCTTTAACAAAACTCATTGATACTCCAGCCTGGCGTTCTGCCGCAGCATATCCAGAGAAGATGCTGATTTTGTCCTTAGGGAAGCCGAAGCAACGGCAGGAACACACGCTTCTATTCTATAAACGAATGAGGCCTCAAAATAGTTTACTGCCCGGAAGTCGATGCTGGCCTTTCCAGCTTGGAAAGAGCGATTTCGGCGACAATTTTCGACGCGCGACGGATGGCGGTTTCTTCCACGTGTTCCGGGCGGCGCAGGCGGGGCGACGTCTCCTGCAATTCCCGAATCATAGTCGAACGCGCTTTCCCATCGGGAATCAGACGCTTTAGTTCTCTGACTACGTTCTCGGCGCTGAAATCCGCCTGAATCAATTCCGGAACAATAGTCCGTCCGGCGATCAGATTGACCATGCCGAAGTTCTTGACCTTTACCAATCGCCGCCCGATGGCATAACTCAGCCGACTCACGCGATATACCACCACAAAGGGCGTTCCGATGAGTGTAGCCTCGACCGTCGCTGTGCCGCTGGCTACGACAGCCGCGCGCGAGTGCAACAGGGCCGCACGGGCATCGTCCACCAGATGAACACGAACCTCAGTTGTTTGTCGCGCTCGCTGCTCTACCCACGCATGGGACAGCGTGCTTGCAATGGGCATGATGTACTCATAATCCGAGCCGAGACGTTTCGCGCTCTCCAGCATTACAGGCAAGTTGAGAAGTAGTTCCCGGGCGCGGCTGCCGGGCAACAAGGCGATCCAGGTCTTTCCGGGATCGAGACGGAACTTTTGCGCGAATACTTCGCGAGGGATCTGCGGAAGCGGTATATCCGCAAGCGGATGACCCACGAATTCGGCTGAAACTCCGCGTTCGCGGTAGTACTCCTTCTCGAAAGGAAATATCACGAGCATGCGATCGACAAATCGCTTCACTCGCCAGATGCGTCGCTGCTTCCACGCCCACAATTGCGGCGAGACGAAATACACGACCGGCACTCCCATCGCATGGAGTTTCTCGGCAAGGCGCAAATTGAAATCGGGAAAGTCGATTAGAACGGCAACATCCGGCCGGAGACGCCTAGCCGCTCCGACTGTGCGGAAAAATTCGCGGTAGATCGTCACCACGTGCTTGACCACTTCGGTAATGCCGACTGCAGCAACTTTGGCCGAATCGACGATGGTCTCGCAGCCTGCGGCGCGCATCTTCTCGCCGCCTACGCCAAAGAAACGAGCCTCGCTACCCAGCAGAGTGCGCAGCTCGGGAATGAGCATTGCGCCGTAAGCTTCGCCCGAAGCTTCACCCGCGGAGATCAAGACTCTGCGCGGTTGCGAATCGCCGCTAGCCAACCGATTCCGAGACCTCGCGCGGCTTCCACATTCGAGCGGCCCGCACGAATTCGCGAAAGAGGGCTTTCGACGGTTCGTCGGCTGCGTACGTGCGCTCGGGATGCCACTGCACGGCGACGACGAAATGATCGGGTGTCGTGCCTTCAAGAGCTTCAATCACGCCGTCGTCCGGACACTTGGCCACCACACGCAGGCCGTCGCCGGGACGCTCGGCAGACTGGTGATGGCTGGAGTTGACCCGCACATGGTTGAGACCGAGTATTTGGCGGAGCCTCGATCCCGCAGTGAGATCTATCTCGTGTGCGAACTCGACCTTTCTGCCTGCCTCATGGTTCACGCCTGTGTTCTCGATGTGTTGCCGCAGCGTGCCGGTGCGCCAAACGTTGAGCGATTGCAGTCCATAGCAGATACCGAAAACCGGCTTGTGCAGGTTGTGCGCGTCCTGAAGAAGTAGCTCGTCCACGTTGTCGCGGCCGGGGTCTGCCTGTGCCGTCTTGGGATGACGCTCCGCGCCGAACTTCTGCGGATCGACGTCTGCCGGGCTTCCTGGAAGCAGCACGCCCTGGCAGCTGGTGACCGTACGCGCGATTTCATGCGGAGAAGCACTGGCCGGAATCACTACCGCCTCGGCGCCCTCGGCTTCAACGGCCTCCACGTATTGCGGCAAAGCGCGCTGGTTGTAGTCAGCATTGCTCGAGGTTGGTTCCGGAATAGCAATGCGCGGTTTCATGGCTCAAGTGTACAAAAGCTGAGCCTCGGAGCTGCGCAGGCTGGGGAAATCACGAGCTCAGGATAGCAATGTTCGAGCTATCTGCTGCTTCGATGACGCGGTCGCCATCAAGAAACAGGCAGCGCTCAGCATCCACCGCCAGGCACGTTGCGCCGCTTGCGCGCATAGTCTCGATCGTTTTTACGCCCACGACGGGTACATCAAAGCGCAGGTCCTGTTTGGGTTTTGCAACCTTTACTACCGTCAGTGCTCGGCTGAGAAAGGATTCTCGTTCGTCCGCATGACGGAGGGTTCGCATGATCTCCCCCGCACGCACGATCGTGGCGTCCGTGCCTTCCATCGCCTCGACGGCCACACATGCGGATTCGGCAATCACAACAGTTTGGCCGATGTCGTATTCCGCCAGATAGCGGGCGACTTCACGGCCATACGCTGCGTTCTTCTGCTCTTCCTCACTGGGAGCGCGCCGAGTATGCACGCCGGGTTTCGCCAGCAGCGGTTCGAGGTAGGACGTCGAACTCAGCAGCGTGATGCCTTCGTCGGCTAGCACTTTGCTTACGGCGCCAAGCAGGGCGTCGGTATTGCGCGTCCGGATGGAGAGCAACAGCTTAGCCAGCCGCCAGTCAGGACGGATGCTGGAAAAGATCTGCTTATGCTTTACCTGGCCGGCCATGATGGCGCGAGTGACGCCTTCGCGCTGAAAGGTCTCGATAAGCCGGGAAAGCTCCCCCAGCGAAAGCCAATGCACGCGCACTTCGTCGTCGCGTCGGGCACGCTCGGCGATCTCCGGCTCGGTTTCCTCTTTGATGGCGGCGACAACCACGCGCTCTCCCCGGGCGCGTGCGGCCTCGAGTACCAAAAAGGGAAAGCGGCCGTTTCCGGCGATGAGTCCCAGGGTTGAGGGCATGAGAGATTATGACATCGGGTGATCGGGTCATCGGGCTATCGGGACATCGGTCGCTGATCTGTCGGTCATTAGCTTCAGGCCGATCGCGTCCACGTCTTCCGATAACCCGATAACCCGATAGCCCGATGGCCAGATAACCCGATTACTTCAGGATGCCTCTCTGGGAGCCTTCGACAAATCGGATGAGGCGCTCTACGTCTTCGCCAAGATCGCTCTCGGACTTCAACTTTTCCAGTGACTCTCCGATGTTCATCCTGGAGCTGAGCAGCGTGCGGTAGGCGCGATGGATTTTGCGCAGACGTTCCTTACTAAAACCTTTGCGTTCAAGACCAACTGAATTCATGCCGAAGGCGTGCACGTCGCGCTTCGCGCTGGTCAGCGAGAACGGCAGAACGTCCTGGGTAATGGTTGTCCCGCCGCCGATGTAGGAGTAGGCACCAATCCGCACGAACTGATGTACCGGACACAGAGCGCCCACCACCGCATATTCCTCGACGGTCACATGACCCGCGAGCGTTGCGGCGTTCGCCATGATCACGTTGTCGGAGATAGAGCAGTCGTGTGCGATGTGTGAGTACGCCATGATGAGGCAGTGGCTGCCGACACGGGTAACTCCGCCGCCTCCGGGTGTTCCGCGATGAATGGTGACGCTCTCGCGGATTACGTTGTTGTCGCCAATCTCAAGGCGCGTGGGCTCGCCTTTAAATTTCAAGTCCTGGGGTTCAAGGCCGAGAGTTGTGAACGGGAACACGCGATTGCGGCTTCCCATTTTGGTCGGACCTTTGAGGACGACGTGAGAGAGCAACTCGCAGTTTTCTCCCATTTCGACATCCTTGCCGACTATGCAAAATGGACCGATCTTGCAGCTGGAGGGGATGACGGCAGCGGGATCGACAATCGCCGTGGGATGAATCTGCCCACTCACGCAGGACGGCCTACCAACTGGCAAGTCACCGTTGCTTCACAGGCGAGCTTGTCGCCGACATAAACATTGCCCTGCATCTTTACCGCGGTAGTGCGCCACGCGACCACGTCCACTTCGACCCGAAGCTGATCGCCGGGCGTGACCGGTTTGCGAAACTTGGCTCGCTCGATGCCCGTAAACACCATCAGCTTCTGGTCGCGGTCGGGAATCTCGGTCAGGAGCAGCGCTCCGCCGGCCTGTGCGATGGCCTCGACCATGAGGACGCCAGGCATGATCGGATAGCCGGGGAAGTGTCCCGTAAAGTAAGGTTCATTCACTGTAACGTTCTTGATTGCGACGATGCGCTTCTTGCGCTCGATTTCGACTACGCGGTCGATGAGCAGGAAAGGATAGCGATGCGGCAGGATTGCCTGGATTTGGGTGATGTCCAGCGTCTTCTTTTCGCTTGCGCTCTCCGGTTCCAAGGTGGAAACGGGGTTTTGCTCTTCGCTCATGGGTTCGCGAGATTATAGTTTTTGCAAGGCGAGATTGGCGAATTGCGGTCACTGCGGGAAAGCGGCAACCAAAGCGTGCGGATCGGGTTGAACTCTTGGGGAAGTGAACCATGAAATCGATTTCGGGAATCGTGGCAGGTTTGCTTGTTTGTGGGTTTGCGTTTGCCGGCGATCAGTCCCAATCCAAGGCTGACCATCGCCCCGTCGTATTCGTCCAGCCGAGCGACTCGTGGAAGATTGAGGACTCGGTTGGCGGCAGCGGGAATGTCATTCTCGGCAGCGGTCGCGGAGGCAAAGAACCGCAAACGGCAAAGATCTACCAGTTGCTTCAGCACCGGCAGGAGTGCACCGGCATCGCGCCAAACATGCTTCAGCAGAAAGCCGATTACGTAATGCTGGTCGAACACGGAGGAGGCAAAGGAAATCGCTGGGCGGTATCCGACAAGGACGGCGACGTGGTTGGTTCCGGCGAGAGCTTCGTCCTCGGCACGTCTGTGGCTGACGCATGCCGCGCAGTTATGAAAGACTGGAGCGCTAAAACTTCACAAAAGTAGTCTCGAGCAAACCGACACTATGATCTCGGTCGCGGACGCGCGCGAACATCAGGAAGTGCTGCTGTCTGACTTGAAGGCCTTGGTGGAGATTGAGTCTCCGAGCAGCGACAAGTCCTCGGTCGATCATCTCGCCGAATTTCTTGCCTCCCGCCTCGAATACCACGGCGGCCACGCACAAATTCACATCGCCGAAGGTTTCGGCAATCATGTGCAGGCGGATTTTCCCGGCGTGTCTGAGAGCAAGCCAATCCTCCTGCTCGGCCACATCGACACCGTCTGGGAACTGGGCACGCTGAAGCAGATGCCCTTCCGCGTTGCCGACGGTCGCGCGTGGGGACCTGGCGTGCTCGACATGAAAGGCGGCATCGCGGTGGCCATCCACGCCATGGCGCTGTTGCGCGAGCACAAAGTGCCGCACGCCGCGGTGCGCATGCTGTTCGTCTCCGATGAAGAAGTCGGCAGCCACTCTTCGCGTGCGATTACTGAACGGTTGGCGCTCGAATCTCAAGCTGTGCTTGTGCTCGAACCTGGCCAGGGTTTGAATGGGGCTGTTAAGACCGAGCGCAAAGGAGTTGGAGTTTACGAAATTAGAGTCACTGGTGAGGCCGCCCACGCCGGCGTTGAGCCGGGCAAAGGCGCCAGCGCCATCCATGAGCTCGCGTATCAGGTCGGCGTGCTCGACGGCTTCACAGACCCGCATCGCGGGCTCACTGTAAATGCCGGACTGATTCGCGGAGGGACACGCAGCAACGTGATCGCTGCCGAAGCATGGACTGAGGTGGATGTCCGGATCAGGACTGCTGCCGACGGCAGAGCCATCGACTCGAAGGTGCGAGGCCTTCGTCCGCGCAATGATCGTTGCCGGATTGAGGTTACCGGGGGAATTAACCGGCCACCGATGGAACGCACGGACAAGGTGGTTGCGCTCTATCGAAAGGCCGCCGAAGTAGGACGGTCGCTCGGACTTAAGATCGATGAACTGCCCACCGGTGGCGGTTCAGATGGGAATTTCACGGCAGCCCTGGGAGTTCCTACTCTAGACGGGTTGGGGGTAGTGGGAGAAGGGGCGCACGCCGTGAACGAGTCGATCCTGATCGATCAGCTCGCGCCGCGAACAGCTCTGCTGGCCGGGTTGATCGCGGCATTGTAAAAAATCGGTCCTTAGTCAGAACCCTTCGGCCTGCGAATGTTTAAGGTCCCTGGCTACGCGACGCGGCCCATTCCCTACGCGGAACAGTACCGACACCTTCTTTTGACGCAGGCACAATAACCGCCTATCATCGGCTATAGCAATCCCTTGGGGGTTTTATGTTTGGTGGCAAATTAGGATTACCGGAGCTGCTTGTTCTTCTGGTCATCGCTCTCCTCATTTTCGGACCAGGCAAGCTGGCAGACTTCGGCAAAGGCCTTGGCGAAGGCATCAAGAACTTCAAGAGCGCCGTGAAGGATGGCGAGCACGGCAGCGAAGACAAGAAATAGCGAGCACTTTAAGCGCTGCCCACCGCCGTCGATTCCAGCCTATTATTTTCCTACCCATTCCTGTTACGGACCGTGTGATCGGTGCCGCCCTCAGCCAGCGCCCTTGGGGTGTGCTTGAGCAGCATTCGATAAACCAGAGGCACTGGTAAGCCGACCACATTGAAGTAGCAGCCTTCGATTCGTGGGATCCAGCGCGATGCAATGCCTTGGATTGCGTAGGCCCCGGCTTTATCCATGGGCTCGCCGGTAGCGACGTACGCCCGGATTTCTGCTTCGGTGATCTCGGTTACGGCAACGCGAGTCACCTCCGCGGCCTCGGCGCTTCGCCAGTCTCCATCGCCGTGCCACATCAGGCAAACGCCAGTCACA
>JAFAUE010000427.1 GCA_019243475.1 Acidobacteriota bacterium
CACAAACAATTTGTGACGGCTTATGCACAGGACATGACCTCCAGTTCCTTGTGAGAGGTGACCTGCGACGCTATTCTTACGTCAATCCGCTAGGGGACTAAATGGCCGAGACCCACTTCGTAATTTTGTGTGTCGATGACGAACCCGCGGTTCTCCACCCGCTGGAAATCATGCTGAAACGGCGTGGATACACCGTAGTGACGGCGGCAGATGGTCCCTCGGCCCTGGATTTGTTCCGCCAGATAAAGTTCGACGCGGTGGTTCTCGACTACTCCATGCCTGGCATGTCTGGAGGCGAAGTCGCAGAGAAGATACGGCAGGAGAACGCCACCGTCCCGATCATTCTCCACACCGGATATAAGGAACTCGACGATCCGCTGCTCGCGAACGTGACCAGCACTCTTCCCAAAGGCAGCCTCAATTTCCTGATTACGAAGCTCAACGATCTGCTCCCGGCAGTGGCTCCGGTGTCGGCGCCAGCACCGCCGACAGAAGCCTCTCCCGAAGTTTCGCCGGAAGGCCCTGCGGCGCAGTCGGCGCACGTAGCCTGAAGTCAAATCCGAAGTTCAAAATGTTCCACGTGGAACAATTTGATTCGTCGCCAGCGGGTCTCTCCCCACTGGCCTTCGGAAACATTGCATCCTGGGCAAAGTACGCATTTTTTTGCGCGGAACACTGAATAACAATGAGTTAGCCGGACTTGCGCCGAGATTTGGGTCCCGATCCGGGCGACAATTGTTCCACGTGGAACAATTCTGCGTGTCGTCAGCCTCACGACAGAGCCAAGGAGCCCAAGCATTCAGGCTATAATCGAAGCAGGTTTATGCTGCTCGCGCACCACAGTTCGCTTGAGCTCGGCCCTTTGGGGGCTGCGGCCTGCTGGCTGAAGTATCTGGCTGGCCCTCGGCGGTATCTAGCTGTGCTGCCGGCGCACGTTCGTCCCAATCTCTTCGCCGGCGACTAACTTTCGTTCTCCTCTCCATCGTCAGGCTGGGCTTTTGCGCCTTGCCTCAGTGTTCACTGGCTCGGTTAGCCGGGCCATTCGCGAGGAGAATTCCCATGACAGTTGAAACCATGAGCCAAGCCGCGCAGACGGCCCGGACGGCTCTGCCCAAAATTAAGACTTCGCTTCCCGGTCCCAACGCGAAGCGCATCATCGCCGACGACGAGCGGCTTATCTCTCCCAGCTACACGCGCTCTTATCCGCTGGTGGTCAAACGCGGACGCGGCGCGATCATCGAGGACGTGGACGGCAACGAGTTCCTCGACTTTTCCGCAGGAATCGCCGTCACCTCCACCGGACACTGCCATCCCCATGTTGTGGCGGCAATTCGCGAGCAGGCCGGCGAGTTGATCCACATGTCGGGCACTGACTTTTTCTACAAGTCGATGACCGAATTATCGGAGCGCCTCAGCAAGGTGGCGCCCATGGCAGGCCCGCACAAGTTCTATTTCGGGAATTCCGGAACGGAAGCGATCGAGTGCGCGCTGAAGATCGCGCGCTATCACACGAAGCGCCAGGCCGTGATTGCGTTCTACGGCGCTTTTCACGGACGCACCATGGGTTCGCTCTCGCTGACGGCATCGAAGCCGCAGCAGCGGCGGCGTTTTGCGCCGCTCGTGCCCGGAGTGACACACGTCCCATTTCCGTACACCTACCGTTTCGGTGAAGGAAAAAGCGAACGCGAATACGGACTGGCGTGCGCCAAGTTCATTGAAGAACGGCTTTTCAAGACCACGGTGCCGCCGGAGGAAATTGCCGCCATCTTCGTTGAGCCAATTCAGGGTGAAGGCGGATACGTGCCTGCTCCCGCAGAGTTTCTGCGCGAGCTGCGCCGCATCTGCGACGAGCACGGCATCATGCTGGTCGCGGACGAAGTCCAATCCGGCGCCGGCCGCACAGGCAAGTGGTGGGCAATCGAACACACCGGCGTGGAACCGGACGTCGTTTGCATGGCGAAGGGTATTGCGTCGGGAATGCCGCTGGGAATCACGATGACACGCGCCAGCGTGATGGACTGGGTGCCGGGCTCGCACGCATCAACCTTCGGAGGAAATCCCGTCGCGATCGCCGCGGCTCTGGCAACGATGGACGTCATCGAACGTGAAGGCATGCGCAACGCGGCGGCGCAGGGCGAGCGCATGAAGCAGCGCATGTCGGGCTGGGTGACCAAGCACGCGAAAGTCGGCGACGTTCGCGGCAAGGGCTTGATGCTTGCCGTCGAAATCGTCAAGGACAAGCAGAGTAAGACGCCGGCGCCGACAGAGCGCGACCGCATCGTTCAGCTGGCGTTCGAAAACGGTCTGCTGCTGCTCGGTTGCGGAGAGACGTCGATCCGTCTTTCGCCTGCCCTGATCGTCACTCAGGAGCAGTGCGACTACGCCCTCGATGTCCTGGAGAAATGCATCGCACAGGTGTAGGCGGCGGGTTCAGAGCACAGGGCACACATGTGCCCTTGTGCCTGGCCGGCAGCGGTGCAATTCCCTGCTTCAGGGAATTTCTCAGGGAAAAATTTGATCTCCGACCCTAACTTTCGCAATTTCTGCCCAAAATCCGCAATTTTTGCCCTCCACTGAGGGAATTGCTCAGGGAATCGCGGGAATTCCCAACCTATGCTCCTCAAAGTGCAGAGCTTACA
>JAFAUE010000025.1 GCA_019243475.1 Acidobacteriota bacterium
GACGACAGGGCTATATACATTGCCGGATCCAGGAGACCTGTAACAACATCGCATCTCATTTGTCATTTCCAAATGGAGTTTCCGAGCCCGTAGCCTGTCATTCTGAGGACGAGCGACCAAGCGCAGCGCGGGAGAGATGACGAAGAATCTCGCGGAATGCTGGCGTTACTATGCGGCTCGTGAATCCTTCACCAGAAGCTGTTGGGTTGCAGATTCACAACCGGCTTTTTTGTCCTAGGCATTCTCTGAGATCCTTCGGCCAAAATCGGGCCTCAGGACGACAGGGCTATAGATGAGAAGTGAGAAACCTATATAGCCATTAGCGTCTTAAGCTTGGAAGCCGGCCTGGCAGCCGCCACTCCCTGGCGCGATTTGACGCCCCCAAATCCAGCTACTCTGGATTTCCCTAGCGTGACACTTAGTTCCCGATGACAATCAATAATCGGCATGACGCACGGCGCCGATCCATTTCTGCTGCAGTTGCTGGTGATCTTCCTTTGGGCGAAGATCTTCGGCGAACTTTTCGAGCAGCTCTCATTACCGGCAGTCCTCGGCGAAATTCTGTCTGGAGTCGTGCTCGGTCCTTATCTCACCGGCTTTGTAGTTCCCAGTGACGCGATCATCTCGATCGGCGAGCTGGGCGCCATCTTCCTGCTCTTCACCGTCGGCCTGCAGATTCGCCCGAAGGAGTTAATTCGCGTTGGAGGCTCGGCGATCGGTGTGGCGCTGGCGGGAGTGGCTCTGCCCTTCTTGATGGGCTTCATCTATCTCGTGCTGCGCCATCATCCGACGCACGAAGCCGTATTCATCGGCGCGGCCATGGTTGCCACCAGCGTGGGGATCACCGCGCGCGTGCTTGAAGATCTGCGCGTGACCCACAGCCGTCCGGCCAAGATCATCCTCGGCGCTGCTGTCTTTGACGACATCCTGGGCATGATCCTTCTCGCCGTAGTTGTCGGTCTGGTCTCTTCCGGAAGCGTTGCCTGGCTGCAGCTGGGGCTGCTGCTGGTAGAGGCGGTGGGATTCGCCGTGCTCATGATCTTCTTCGCGCCCGGAGTCATTCAGCGCATGCGTCCCGGATTGGAACGCATGGAGACGCACAACGCTCCACTGGTGCTGGCGCTGGCGATTTGTCTTGCGCTTTCCGTAGGCGCGGAGAAGATCGGCATGGCTGCCATCATCGGCGCATTCTTCGCCGGATTGGCATTTGCGGAATACGCGCCGGAGTGGAACCTGATTCCGCGCGTTGCCGGCATTAACGAATTTCTCGCGCCGTTTTTCTTTTTCATCATGGGCGCCAAGCTGAACCTCAGCGTCTTCGATCGCAGGCTGCTGATCGCTGCAGTTGTAGTCTCGGTGCTGGCGATCCTGTCAAAGCTGATCGGCTGCGGACTCCCTGTTTTGCGCGAAGGCTGGGACACGGCCGTGAAGGTCGGCGTAGGCATGACGCCGCGCGGAGAAGTCGGCCTCATCGTCGCGCTGATCGGCCTGCAGATGAAGATGATCTCCGATGCAGCCTATGCGATTGTCGTTTTTATGACCGGCATGACGACACTGTTCGCGCCTATCACTCTCCGATTCCTATATCGGAACCAGCCAAAGACCGAAGAAGCGCCGGCGTATGACACCGGGCAGACGATCGAGAGGGTGTGAGGAGGGATGGCGGTCGGCTTTCGGCGATCGGCGTTCGGCCAGCCACCGCAGACCTAAACTTCCTTGTCATCCTGAGCCCGCCTCGGGCGAAGGATCTCTGCGGATGCGCGCAACTTCGAAGCTGGCGGTGAATCGTTCACCAAAAGACAGATTTTTGGATTGAGATTCGCAACCCGCATATGCGCCTAACGCATTCCGAGAGATTCTTCGTCCTCACTCCCGGCGCTGCGCTTGGTCGTTCGTCCTCAGAATGACAATTTCGTGGACCGAGATCCTGGCCGCAATCAGGTCCGCATCAGCGGAATCGCCTCAGGACTTCTTCAGGGTCCCGGTAGGCTCGCCATCTTTTTCATAAGGGAAGTAAAGCTCGTTGCCGTCCGGGTCTGCGACGACCATCAGTCGATAACCCCAGCGACCGTCCTTCACATCGACGCCCCGGTCTTCGAGCTCGCGGCGCAAGGCATTCAGCACCTCCGGATCGAGCGAGATGAACATCATGCCCTTGCCGACTTTGCCCGGCCAATGCGTAGTGAGGATAAGCTCGCAGCCTGAGCGGGTGACCTGAGCTATCTCAGCCTTGCCTGTGTCCTCGTAGCGCCACTGCTCGGCGAATCCCAGCTGCTTCAAGTAGAAATCGAGAGACTTATTGATGTCCGTGACGAACAGGACGGGGCGGGCGTACCAATGGTCGCTCATGGAGTGATGGGCTCCAATAACGCTAGGACGAGATGATCCTCTCATACTCGGCATGTGACCCAATCCAGCCCGATAAGATTCCGTCTTCGATATCTCGACCAAGCGCGCGGTGTCCGATTCCGACACGAACTGACCAATAAGCTCCAATTTTTTTCAAGCGGAGCGAGGGATGGCGGGGTTGGATTTCAGCAGCTCAAAGTCTGAACGTGCCAGTTTCTGAATATGCAGTGGTAGTTTGTCGAATGCGCGCCAGAAATCCGGGCTAGCGAAGTGCCTCAAATTTCGCGACTCTTGCCGGCTCGGTAATCCGCGAGAGAGTTCTCGAACAGCTTATCCAATTTGCCAGATGCCGCGTCCTTGGCCAGTTGCTCGTCCCACTGATCTGCGTCCAATTCCAGAAACCAGTTTCGCAATTGCGCCCGTTCTTCTGGCGACAACTTCTTGATTTCTTCCTCGATGATCTGAATCTTTGTCATTGCCTTATCACTTCATTGGTCGCGCATGAAGGAGACGCAACCTTCGTGCTCAACAAAGCTAAGCGGCTGAAAGCCGAG